>CAYJHT010000032.1:0-11443 GCA_964369615.1 uncultured Desulfovibrionaceae bacterium | reverse complement strand
CTGCGGCGATTACCTTTACGGAGTCCGGGTTGAACGCTGCTCAAATGTTAATGGGGCATGCCCAAGCAACGACAACAGACATATACACCAAGAGCGCAGGACTGTATGCAGACCAAAGCAACATCCTTGCGGCGCTTGGCAACAGCGGAATAGGTCAGGTCGTGGGAAACCTGTTAGTAGCTAAAATTCCACAGGAATAGGCTCAAAAAAAATTGTAACCCGAATTTTGTAACCCACGCACATTCGGGTACACAAAACCATGTGTAACATAGCGAAACAGCTAGTAAAAAGGGAAGAGGGGAAACTCCTTAAAGTTTTCTTCCTAAAAAAAGTTTCCCCCCAAGAAAAAAACTTAAAAAACAAAAATATCTTTACTTAAAAACACCCCCTAGAAACTATAGACGAATGAGGCATTTACGTTCCATGCATCCGTTGCACTAAAAGCGTTGCCCCAGACAGCATTGCTCTTATCCATCCACAAGGCCATATAGGCTGTGTCTAGCATAATTTCTAAATTTTCATACACTTGATACTCGGTTGTAAAACCTACTTCAAGGGCACTGTCCTTCGTTGTCATGTAGATGCCGGAAGGGGTATCAAAGGCTGCGTCTACATTTGTGGAAGGGGCAAAAGCATTGGCGACATTACCGCTTGGCACTGCAACGCCGCGCATATATCTTGCCATTTTTGTACTATTTGTGCCTCCTATGTAATTGATACGCAAGGCGTGGGAGAGGTCTTCTATGAAACTGAAGTCGCGAACGCGCGCGCCGATGCCCCATGTACCTATAAGGGTATTGCCAATCACGTTGCTTCGAGCAATATAGGGATTGCCAGAGCTGCCTAGATGGGAGAAATCGATATCGCCATTGTTTGTATCCATAGTGGGCATACGCTCAGAGCCGTTGTTCAGATTGCCGTCATCGCCGGAGCTGTACCAACCATACAGTCCGGGCGTCCCCCACGCCGTCTTATATTCAGCCAAAAGACTTGCGAAAAAGCCCTGACGGCTGAGATAATCCACGCCATAGCTGGCATCGCCGTAGTTGAAATCCCATGCTAAACGGAAAGGATCCCACATGGTAATCTCGCCTGTGAAGCCGACATGGAGCACAGAGCCGTATGCGTCAAGATTGGCACTTCCTCGATTGAAGTTTGTCATGGCGTTCACAGCAGTTCCCATAGGGAACAGTCCGGTATAAGCATTTGTGAAAGCATTGCCAAGGCTGCCGGGATCGGCGGCTGTCCAGTCGCGTGCAAAGTTCTTGCCGACAGCTGTGTAGCTTATCCATGGGATAAGTTTCATGCCATCAAAGGTCATGGGCAAGAGGAGGGCAAACATATCCACATTGTCGAGCATATAGTCGGAGTTTGCAAGATTTATGTTAGTATTATTGACAAAGTTGTCATTATACGGACGTGCCCAAAAGGCTGTCACCGTCAACATATCTGAAAATTTATTGGAAAGCACGATGCCTGCTACGTCGTCATAAAAGACCTGTGTGCCACCTAGACCTGCGGGAAAGGAAGGCAGCGCAATGCTTTGGATACCCATGCGCACGCGAAAATCTGTTTCGGGAACAATCCAATCGATATAGGCATTTTTGAGTTCAATAATTGTTCCATCTGCGCCAAGGGCGCCGCCCTGACTGGCATTACCCCACACGCTCTCACCAATTTCAAAATAAACCGTCGCCGAAAGGCTTTCAGAGGCAATGGCCTCTAGTTGCAGGCGAACACGCTGACGCGCTTCAAATTCGTCCTCACTTGGATTGCCATAACCTGATCCATAAAGCTTGCCCCCATTGCGCGTTTGGCTGTAACCTGACATGCCCTTTCCATAGTCAAAGCTCATAATCCACTGTCCCTTAGCCTTAAAGTCAATAGCTTGAGCGGGAAGAGTGGCGCTGATGAGCAGGCCTGCTGCCAATAATATTGTCATAATTTTTTTCATATTTCCTTCCTTTTGCGCAAAGCGCTTGTTGTAGTGCGTGATGCCACTGGACCGTGAACATCGGCTTACTTATACAACAAAGCAAGGATTGTGGCAATGTTTTCGTATAATTTTCTTTACCATCAAAGATGCGATGCAGGCAATACACCAACATTCAAGAAATAATAAAGCTATCTGAACAAAAAGAAAGTATAAAAATTTGTACAAAAAGAGACGGCAAATAAAAATAATATAGACTAAGATATATTTTAAAAATCCCGCATTCAAACTTGTCAAAAAAAAATTACTGCTTTATCATTCAACCTCAAAAACAAACATACGAATCACTACAACTTCATCAAAACTGCAGCCGCAAAAACAAAAGGTTATTTATGATACGCATACAAGAAATACTCGATCTGCTTGCCTCAAAAAATCCCGAGGCAAACCTCGAACTTGTACAAAAAGCCTACGTCTTTGCAGCAGCTGCACACGCAGGACAAACACGACTGTCAGGCGAACCATACCTCTCACACCCCCTCGCCGTCGCACACACTCTCGCAGAACTCGGATTCGATGAAGCCACCATCGTCGCAGGACTCCTCCACGATACCGTAGAAGACACAAAAGCAACCATCGAAGAACTCGACGAAAACTTCGGTGAAGATGTCGCAGATATCGTCGATGGCGTCACAAAAATAAGCCTCATACCTTTCGACTCAAAAGAAGACGCCCAAGCAGAAAATATACGAAAAATGATTCTTGCAATGAGCCACGATATACGCGTACTCATGGTCAAACTCGCCGACAGAATACATAACATGCGCACTCTCGACTTCCAAAAAGCACACAAACAACGTCGCATCGCACAAGAAACCATGGACATATATGCCCCACTCGCAAACAGATTGGGACTGCACAGAATAAAACAAATCCTCGAAGACCTCAGTTTCAAATACATGCGACCCGACGTCTATCAACAAATTTCCCAATGGCTCGAAGACAACCAAGTAGAAGAGCGCAAAATCATTGATAAAGTCGTTACACGCATCGAAGAACTCATACAAAAACATAACATCAAGGGAACCGTCTACGGACGCATAAAACATACCTACAGCATACACAAAAAGATGCAACAGCTCTCCCTCTCCCTCGATGAAATGCACGATATTATGGCCTTTCGCGTCCTCGTTGGCGACGTAAAAGATTGCTACGCAACTCTCGGACTCGTACACTCTCAATGGCGACCCGTGCACGGAAGATTCAAAGACTATATCTCCATGCCAAAAGCCAACGGATACCAAAGCCTACACACAACAATCATAGGACCTGAAGGCGAACGCGTCGAAATTCAAATACGCACCGAAGACATGCACAGACAAGCCGAACACGGCGTCGCATCACATTGGCTCTATAAAGAAAAAAACAAAGTCAATGCAAAAGACCTCGAACAATTTGCTTGGCTGCGAGAAATATTTGAAAGACAAAGAGATGAAGCAGATTCCAAAGAATTTATGCACTCCCTGCGCCTCGACCTCTTCAAAGACGAAGTATACATCTATACACCACAAGGCGACGTCAAAGCACTCCCCGAAGGCGCAACACCCCTTGACTTCGCCTTCCATATACACACAAAAGTCGGACACCACTGCGCAGGAAGCAAGGTAAACGGTCGACTCGTTCCTCTCGGCACCGTCCTAAAAACCGGCGATACCGTCGAAATTATCACAGATCAAGCCCGACACCCAAACAGAGACTGGCTAAAACTCGTCAAAACCGCCAAAGCACGCAGCAGAATCCAACACTACCTGCGCACAGAAGAACGCGCACGCGCACAAGCTCTCGGGCGCGAAATGCTCGAAAAAGAAGGCAGAAAACTCAACCTCAATGTCGCAAAACACCACAAAGAAGGCAGCCTGCTCATCGTTGCACACGACATGAACTTCGACAACGTCGATGACCTCTTTGCAAGTGTCGGCTACGCACACAATACACCACGAAAAGTACTCAATAAACTCTATGCCGTACTCAATCCAGAAGCCGTTGAAAGCCTCAAAGAAAAAGATAAAGAAAACAAAGCCGCAAAGGAAAAACCCGCAAAACCTGAAGGCGTCAGCCTCGCAGGCGTTGACGGCGTCCTCGTCCGATACGCTAAATGCTGCAATCCCGTTCCGGGAGACGCCATAGTCGGATACATCAGCCGCGGCCTTGGCTTAAGCGTACACAGAAGCGATTGCGTCAACGCGCAAAACATGGAACCCGAACGCCTCATCTCCGTCCAATGGGACGGCATGGAAGATAAACCCTATCAAGCACGCATACACATACTCGCACGCAACGAACGCGGCGTCCTCGCCCATGTCACACAAATACTCGCCCAAGACGGCGTCAATATCGATGAACTCACATCTCGCGTACTCGTTGACGGAAAAGGCGAAATAGATACCACCATCGAAGTAAAAGACACAAACCAACTCTACCAACTCATCGCACAAATCACAAAACTCCCACACATCATAGAGGTCACGCGCACATCGGAATAAACACTATAGCAGCACTCCCCACACACACCAAAAAAAACACGGCATACAAAATATGCTCGTGAAATATACGCTGTGACCACAGCACTTATACTAAAAACTCTCAAAAAATAAAGGAAAAAACATGCAAAAAGTGAAAAAAGTTGTCCTTGCCTACTCCGGCGGCCTCGACACCTCCGTCATCCTCAAATGGCTCATGACCACCTATAATTGTGAAGTCATCACCATGACAGCCGACCTAGGACAAAGCGAAGACCTCTCAGGTGTAGAAGAAAAAGCACTCAAAACAGGTGCTGTAAAAGCCTATATAGAAGACTTGCAAGAAGAATTTGCCAAAGACTATGTCTTCCCCATGCTCCGCGCCTGCGGCCTCTATGAAGGAAAATACCTCCTCGGCACCTCCATCGCACGACCCCTCATCTCAAAAAGACTCGTAGACATAGCACGCGCCGAAGGCGCTGACGCCGTCGCACACGGCGCCACAGGAAAAGGAAATGATCAAGTACGCTTCGAATTTTCCGTCAATGCACTCGCACCAGATATCCGCGTCATCGCACCATGGAGAGAATGGGACCTCATGTCCCGAACCGCACTCAATGCCTTCGCAGAACAACACGATATCCCCATCTCAAGCGCACAAAAACGCTATAGCATCGACGAAAACATGCTCCACTGCAGCTTCGAAGGCGCAGAACTCGAAGACCCAGGCCAAAGCCCCGACGAACTGTGCCACAGACTCTGCACTCCCGTCGAAAACGCTCCAGATACTGCCGAAATTATCACCATCGATTTTGAAAAAGGGGATCCCGTCGCCGTAAACAACGTAGCAATGTCACCCGCAACACTCATTAAACACCTCAACACCCTCGGTGCAAAACACGGCATAGGACGACTCGACATGGTAGAAAATCGCTTCGTCGGCATGAAATGCCGCGGCGTCTACGAAACACCCGGCGGCACAATCATACACACTGCACACCGCGACCTCGAAGGCATCTGCCTCGATCGCGAAGTCCTCGCCATACGCGATATGCTCGTCCCACGATACTCATCTACAATCTACAACGGCTTCTGGTTCGCACCCGAACGCGAAGCTATGCAAGCACTCATGGACAAAGCACAAGAAAGCGTCAGCGGCACCGTCACACTCAAACTCTACAAAGGAACCGCATGGCCGCTTAACCGCACATCGCCAAATACACTCTTCTGCCACGACCTCGCAACCTTCGAAGAATGCGCCACCTACGACCACAAAGACGCCGCAGGCTTCATCAGGCTCAACGGTCTGCGCCTGCGCACCTTCGCCGCTATGAAAAAACGCGGAAGCTAAAAAGATTTTTTTTGAAGGGGCTTTGGGGGAAAGGTTTTTTAAGCTTTTTTCTTGGGGGGAAACTTTTTTTAGGAAAAAAAAGTTTTCCCCCACAAGTCTTTCAGAAAAAACAAACTACGAGCCTTGCAATCATCAAAGCAAGTGCTTTGCTATGCGCCTTGTGCGGCGAGTGCTTCCTTTTCTAAGTTCATTTTCTCAATTTCTTGTAGTTGTAATGCTTTTGCAAGGCCGTCGAGGTAGCTGCGCTCCATGAAACTATCGATGGTAATAATTGCGCAGGAGAGGCGATAGAGGTCGTAGGCTTCTTCTTTGCTATGTACTTTTGCGGCGAGAGCGTTGGGATCAATAGGTTTTTGCAAGAGTGTATCAAGGAATGCGGACATATTTTGTCCGGGAAAGAGAGCTTCGACGGCATTGTGGATATTTTGTTGTTCTTCAGCGTCAATGTGTCCGTCAGCGCGTGCGGCAAAGACCATGGCTTCAAGGAGTATGAGTGCTGTGCTGTCTTGTTGTGTAAATTCTTGTGTTGTATTTTGTTGTATTGCTGGTTGAGGATGTTGTTGTGTGGTGTACTGTTCTTGTGTATGCCCGTGAGTTTGGGGATAGTGTGTGTTTTGCTGTTGTTGTGGCGGTGTGCTTTGTGATTGGGACCATTTTTGATAGAATTGCCATGCGAGCATGCCTACAGCGGCGGTGCCACCGACTTTGAGTGCGCCCTTTGCCATTTTCTTTGCTTTTTTTCCGCCCATGAGAGCGCCTAAGATGCCACCTACGCCGGCAGCGCCAAGGAGTCCGCCCATATTCATATTTTTCATGAGGTCGCTGACTTGCGCCCCGCCGCTGTGTGCGAGTTTGTTGCCGCTGCCGAGGGCTGAGCTGACAGTTTTTCCTAAGTCGCCTAAGTTTCCGCTTTTCACTTGATCAAAAAGATTTTTCATGTTTTTCCTCATGATGTTTTTTAATACTATTTGCTTAGGGGGTATTTCTCATGTGTTTTTTTGTAAACACAACAAAGCACGAGATGATTTTCCTTTCCTTTATGATAGCCATGTATTGTCAAAATGCAAGGCCACGTTATGCTCATGATGCAGACAAGAAAATTGGCAATATTTTCTCGTTTTTTCCATTTGAGAGCGCCGATTGTTTAGCTAAACAGGTGGTTTTTTTGAAGGGGGGTTGGGGGGAAAGCTTTTTTTTCCTAAAAAAAGTTTCCCCCCAAGAAAAAAACTTAAAAAAAATAAAAAAACACACGAGCCTGACATAAACTCAAGACGCATTGAAGGATTATTTGACGACGCGCCCAATGATTGCAATATGTATTTCCTTTGCTCCGGCAGCGCGAAGAGCAAGACTTGCGTGGTGTAGTGTTGCGCCTGTTGTCATTATGTCGTCTATTAAGAGGATATTTTTTCCAAGGACGGTGGATACACTGAAACTATTGGCTGGATTTTTTTGTCGTTGTGTTGCGGAGAGGCGCACTTGTGGTTGTGTGGCTTTTGTACGGATGAGTGTGTGTTTATAGAGTGGGATTTGGAGTCTGCGTGCAACGCTTCTGCTGAGTTCGAGTGTGTGATTAAAGCCTTGTGTGGCGAGTCTTTGTTGATGTCGCGGCATGGGGAGGATCATGTGGCATGGTGGTATATGGGCGCAAGCTTGATAGAGAAATTCGCTCAGGAGTGGGAGCATGGAAAATTGTTGTTCAAACTTGAATTGAAGGAGGCAATATTTTAGAATATTTTCGTAGGTGCCAAATGCGTGTACGCTGTTCCACGGGGGTGGGCGTTTGTGACATGTGCGGCAGACATTTTCTCGTCCTGCAATAGCAAATGTGTGTGCGCAGAGTTTGCATACGAGATGTTGCGCTTGTGTGAGGGTGGCTGTGCACGCTGCGCAAAGGCATTGAGTTATGGGGGAGTCAAGGGGTATGGGTGCACTGAGGTGTAAGGGAGTGGTGGGGGCTTTTAGTGTCGTGCAGGCTGGAGGGGCGGATGTTAAGGACGCTGGAGGCACAAAGGGCGTGTGGCACACGAGACAACGTTTTTCTGTGTAGAGTGATAGGATAAATGACGTAAGTTTTGCAAAGAAAATATTTTGTCCCATGAGCACCTTCATGTAGTTCTAAATTTTTTTCCTATAAGTTTTTTACTCTTGCGAATCCAGAAGCTTTTGCGCAGCCATGCCGAGGGCATGACTGTATTCGTAGGCACTCGCGTGTGTAAGAAAGTCTCCTTTCGCATCGCAGGCGCGCAGGAGATGAGTACTGTGTATGTGCATATCAAGTGCGTGGAAAAAGTATCGCAGTGTCAAGAGACTTCCTTCAAAGAGCTTATCTCCTTGGGCTTTGCCTGCCACAAGCCCAACAAAGGCAGGTTTACGTGTTCTTTTTTTGGTTTTTGGATTTTTTTCTTGCGCTATCCAAGAAGCATGTGCTCTGTCAATAAAGGCTTTGAGCTGTGCGGGCAGATGATAGAAAAAAATGGGGGCTGTGAGGAAGATGAGTGGGGCGGTGCGTAGAGTGGTATAAAGGCGGTCTGTATCATCTTGTTTTGTGAAGATGCATTGTCCTTGCGGGTGATCGCGGCAGGCATAGCAGGCAGAGCAAGGGAGAGTGTTGTATGTGCGTAGAAAAAGGGTTGTCGTATTGCCTCCGGCGGAGCGGACGCCTTGGGCAAAAGCTTGTGCCATGGCGTCCGTATTTCCTTGTGGTCGCGGACTGCATGCGAGTATGCATATAGTATTTTCGCGAGACATTTTTTAGCATTCGGCAAGGTGTGTACGTGCAAAATCTAAGGAATCGTCAAGTTCCAGCGCGGCTTGCAGGTAGGTGCGTGCAAGGTCTTTTTGTCCAAGGAATTTGTAGCACAATCCAAGGTTTGCTATATCCATGACGGAGCCTTTGTCGAGTGCGAGGACGGCGTGAAAGTCTGCGGCAGCATTTTCGTAGTTTTGTTGTTTGAAGTAGGCAACGCCTCGTAAATTCCAATATTCTTTCATATCGGGGCAATGTTGTATGGCACGATCAAGAAATGGGAGAGTTTCCTGCCAGAGGTTTTCGAGGCTGAGTGTATAGGCGGCATAGAAGGCGGCGAGACCTTTTGCGTCATTGTCTGGTTGGAGTTGTTCTGCTTTTGCAAAAAGAGCGTGTGCGTTTTTGTAGTTTTCCTGACGCATTTCGAGCATGGCTTGGAAAAAGGGGAGAAAGTGTGCATGGGGGTAGCATTGTTCAAGGATTTTAAAGCCATGCTGTGCGTCATGGAGGGGGCATTCTTCAGCAAGTATGCGTCCTACAAAGAGGCCGATGCTTTGGTTTATGTCTCGTTCACGAAATGCGAGTCCCGGCACGATACAGTAGTGTGCGTCTATATCGAGTGCGGGGTGTGTTGTTGGTAATGCGTATGCGGTGAAACCTTGGTCGTGTAAGTGCGAGATAACACGTCTAAGTTCAGTGGTGATATCGTCGGCACTGATGTTTGGCAGTGAGTTAAGTGGAGATATTTCGCCCTTTGTAAGCGAGTCGATATCTTCTAGGCTGGTAAATTTTGAGAGACCTGAGGCTTCATAGCATGCATTTGTGCAGAAATCGCCTGCCAGCTGTGCAATTTCGGTAACTGCGCGAATGGCGGCCTTTGCCGGGCTTGCGGCTGTGCCTGCGGTGAAGACTATTTCTGAGCTTGTGCCAAATGTTGTAGGGTCATAAGCGACTGCGCCTATGGTTGGGACTGGCATATTGAGCGAGAAGTCTTTGAGTATGAGTGTGATATTGTGTTTTTCAAAGGCGGCGACGAGATCTTTGAGGACGGGGTCATCGAGTGAGTTTTGATCGATGGTTTTGCAGAGGCGTTTTTCTCTGTCGATAATACAGCAGACGTGTCGTTCAATGAGTTCGCACAGGCCTTGCAGGAGGGATTCTTCTTGTGTGTTTCCTGCGCTTGTGCCGTTAAATTCGCCGAGTTTTTTGAACCAGTTTAAGGGTGCCCAGACGGTTTTTTTGTGTACAAGGTCGGTGATTGGGAAAAATTGCCAAGAGACGCAATTCATGAGCATGCGCGCTTTGTCTTGTGGCAAGTGTTCGTCAACGGATTGGAGTATGTGTTCAATTGGCATGAGTTTGTGATCGAACCTTGCGGCGGCTTCATCCCATGTAGCTTCAACGCATCCCGGTTTTTCTTGCCAGAAGCTAAAGAAGGCGTATCGTTCCATAAGTTCCATAAGAGCGGATGCTTGGGCTTGAATGGGGCTTGCGCCCTTTCCCATTTGTTTTCGTGTAGGCATGACGCGTTTTGCATCAAGTCCGCAGTGGCTCATATAGACGGGTATGCCAAGTCTTCCCACATCGACGCGGCTTGTGTGCGAGAGTATGTCCATGCGTAGTGCACTGAGTTTTGCACGCACGCGCGCGACGGTATCAGTTGGTGAGAGAGCTTTGTCTAATTCGTGATTGTGTGCCTTAGGGCAGGGGTGTAGTGTGATCATGGGCGCTCCAGGATACAGAGTATGTAATGCCGTTTTTCTTCTTGTTCATTTTCTGTAGTGCGCATGGCTACTTTATGTCCAGTGACAGTGAACATTTTTGCAGCTTTTTTAAAGAATTTTGGATTAGCGCGTGTGATATCGGTGCAAAGTACAGCCATTCCACCCGGCGCAAGATGTCTGTCTATGCACTTGAGGAGTGGTCTGTGCAATTCTTCAAGGTAGAGAATTTCTGAGGCTGCGATGATATCAAAAGTATCGTCTTTGAGTGCTTCGCGACTGTTTTTTATATCTATGGTTCGTACAGTGACAATATCTTGCAGATTATTGTGTAAGACATTGGCTTTTGCGAAAAGGAGTGCGTCAGTGACGATATCGCTGGCGAATATGCTTTTAAAGCCGTAGCGTGCGACAAAGCAGGAGAGCACGGCAGAACCTGCACCAAGCTCTAGGAGTGTCTTTCCGTGAGGTTTGCATGTTTTTCGCAAATAGCTTCCAAGTACGAAGGAGGCAGGCCACACCTTCGCCCAAAGGGGTAATTCTTTGAGTGGATTTTGCATAGACTTACGCGCCACAAGTGCGTTGATATGTTGCTGCATATTTGTGGCTGTGAGCAATTCAAGACGATTTTGCTCTTCATCGTATAATTTCTCAAATTCTACGATATATTTTTCTTTTATTTGCGTGAGTATGTCTTCTAATGTGTGTGTATGCATGTTTTGTCCTGCTTTTGCGCTGAATTGAGAGTGTACTTTGGACTTTTTTGCGCAGCTGTGCAAGCACTATTTTTTCATATTTTTTATTGACATTGTATACAAGCTTGGTGTAGCGTATTTTCTGGCGGGAGAGGGCTTTTTTTCCGATGGCGTTCTACCTCTCTCGTTGGGGTAACTCCCGCGTGGCTGTGCATGGGCACGGCGTGCGCGTGATTGCCGTCTCGGTGGTCGAGACGGCAATCTTTTTTTAAAAAAACTACACACACATAAATTGCATTACAATATTTACTACTTGATAAAGAACAAAAAAATAGAAAGCAACCCTACCACGATAACTCCTTAAAAATCCAACGTTAGCCCCCACTTTTTCCACCTCACACATAAAGCCCTAACCCGCCCATCTATTCTTCACCCTTCGCCGCCCACCCTATCCGCTTAAATGTGAAAAAAATCC
>CAYJHT010000031.1:2803-11496 GCA_964369615.1 uncultured Desulfovibrionaceae bacterium | reverse complement strand
ACACGGAAGATTTTTTGAGTGCTTGCTTTGAAAATTATAGAATGTACAATGTGTAGCGAGGAAATGAATTTGATTTTTGTATTTAAATATATGTGATAAATATATTTTTACTGTGTATATACAGGCACTTGGTGAAAAATGCGGGCTAGTAGTTCGTTTGTTCTGAAAAACTTGTGGGGGGAAACTTTTTTCAAAAAAAGTTTCCCCCCACATGCTTTTCAAAGTCTTTTCGATATTTTAGTCATCGTTGCCAAGATTAAAGAGATCCGCAATCATGGGGCCAAAATACATGGCACTATCTTCAAGTTCTTCTTCGATGCGCAAGAGTTGATTGTATTTTGCAACACGATCTGAGCGGCAGAGGGAACCCGTTTTGATTTGTCCCGCATTGACGCCTACGGCAAGGTCGGCAATGAAAGAGTCTTCTGTTTCCCCAGAACGATGCGAGATGACAGTTGTGTAGGCAGCTTCCTTTGCCATTTCAATGGTATCCATGGTTTCAGTCACAGTACCGATTTGATTGAGCTTGATAAGGATAGAATTGCCAACGCCTTCTGTTATGCCCTCTGCGAGGATATCGGGATTGGTGACAAAGATATCATCGCCGACGATTTGTACTTGTTCACCGAGTTCTACGCTCATCATGCGCCAGCCGTCCCAATCTGCTTCTGCAAGTCCGTCTTCGATGGAGACGAGAGGATATTTTTGTGTAAACTCGCCGAGCCAGTTCACCATTTCTGCATTGCTGAGTGTTTTGTTTTCGCCTGCAAGGATATATTTTCCGTCTTTGTAGAACTCAGAAGCGGCGGCGTCGATAGCAAGAGCAATTTCAGAGCCAGGGTTATATCCTGCTTCTTCGATAGCACGCATGATGTAGCTGAAAGCTTGGTCATGATTTTTGAGGTTTGGTGCAAAACCGCCTTCATCACCGACGCTTGTGACATGTCCGTCTGCGGCAAGGATGGTTCTGAGTGTATGGAAAACTTCTGCCCCCATGCGCAGCGCGTCACGGAATGTGAGTGCGCCTACGGGCATAATCATAAATTCTTGTATATCAAGGTTATTTGGTGCATGTGCGCCGCCGTTGATAATATTCATCATGGGCACAGGCAGGACTTTTGCGTTGATGCCGCCAAGATATTTATAAAGAGGTATGCCGAGGAAGTTTGCGGCGGCGCGGGCATTTGCCATGGAAACGCCGAGCATGGCATTCGCACCGAGGCGAGATTTATTGTCGGTACCGTCAAGGTCGATGAGGGTTGTGTCGAGTTGTACTTGTCGCAGGGCATCGACACCGATGATATTTTCAGCGATTTCTCCGTTAACATGTTCAACAGCTTTGAGGACGCCTTTTCCTTTGTAGCGTCCTTTGTCGCCATCACGCATTTCGAGGGCTTCTCGTGTGCCGGTGGAAGCGCCGGAAGGCACTGCAGCTCGGCCAACGTGTCCAGATTCAAGGTTAACTTCAACTTCTACCGTAGGATTTCCGCGCGAATCTAAAATTTCACGGGCCGATACAGCAACAATGGTACTCATACTTTCTCCTTATCTGTTATTTAACAGGTTTATGGTACTATACACTTATTAAGCAAGGATTCTTCTTTTTTTCCGTAGTACAATTTATGCAATCCCACAAGCACTAAATCAGGCAATATTTTATGAAAGCAGTTCGTTCGTTTGTCAATGTTTGGCGCAAAGCCACCAGTGGCAACTATGCTGACAGAGCCTTCGAGTTGTGCAGCAAGTCTGGCAGTGAGTCCCTCAACAAGGGATACGTAGCCAAAGATGATGCCGTGCTTGATACTTGAGGCTGTGTCGCGTCCAGGTACAGGTTGTTCTTCGTCGCATTCAAGGTTGACACGTGGCAATTTTGCCGTATTTGCGTTGAGCGCAGCAGTAGCTGTTTGCATTCCCGGAAAGATGAGTCCTCCTAGATAGGCGTCATTTGTAATGCAGTCGAACGTTGTTGCTGTGCCAAAGTCCACAACGATAAGCGATGTGCAGTCTGGTACAAGTGTTCGTGCGGCATAGGCGCCTACAAGTCTGTCTGCTCCCACTTCTGTGGGTTTGTTATAGTTGTTGTGCAATGGGACGAGTATATCGTCGGGCACCACATAAAACGCGCCGCCTACAAATCGTCCGCATGCTTCGAGCACGAGTGGCGTCATAGCTGGTACGACTGAGGAACACACGCACGCTTCTATGCGTTCCCAGATGGAAACGAGGTGCATTTTTTCCGCGTGCTGCAAAAGCGAGCACAAGGCAAGTCCTAAGCTGTCTGCCGTTTGTCCGGCATCTGTGCGCAAGGTATAGGTTGTAAGTAAACCTTCCCTATGCGCAAGTCCCACCTTAGTGGATGTATTTCCAATATCTAGAAGAAGTATAGCCATGTTTTTCATTTCGGCAAGATATTTTGCCAGTAAAAATCTTATTTTTGTGAGCGTAAGTGCTCACTCCCTTGTTTTCTTTGGAGCACGTGTTTCTTGCTCCTTGCACTGCCTGTTGTATGGCTTTTATAGGGTATCTTGCAAGGCTTTTTGCATGTCATTCACAATTTTTTTTAAATTAATTTTAGAGTCTCCCAGCCACGAAAGATTGTTGCCAGAAAAATCGTTGACAGGCAAGCAGAAAATCAGTTATCAAGAATTTATATTGATAACAAGGAGCATATTATGCAAGACGAGGTACTCAAGGCTATGGTGGACGCGGGCAAGCCCGTGCGTCCCGGTGATATTGCCAAAATTCTCAACGTGGAAAGCAAGGATGTTTCCAAAGCTATCGACGCATTAAAAAAAGCTGGTAAGGTGCATTCTCCTAAGCGGTGTTATTATGCGCCGACGACAGAATAAAGACGCTTTTTACACCATTTTTTTTCGCATGTGGGGCGTGTATGGTGCATCATAAGAAAAATGTTCATCGTCACTGGCAGCGCCATTACAGATCTTTGTGTAAAGCGCGTGACGGTGAGGTGTCATTTCAACTTGTGGTGGAAGAGAGCGATCTTCGAGTCGTGGCAGATTATGACCTTTGCGCCCCCATGCTGGAGAGCTTGCGCGCTCTTAGGGCAGACATTCATGCATGGAATGCTCTGCATGCAGAGTGTCGCACCTCTCTTGTGCCCTTGCCCATTCCTTCGACAGCGCCGGAGGTTGTTCGTCGTATGTATGTTGCGGCGCAGAAGGCAGGAGTTGGCCCTTTTGCAGCCGTTGCCGGAGTGATTGCGCATATGCTTGCGGACGAATACGTCCATAGATCACCAAATCTACTCATTGAAAATGGTGGCGATATCTACATGCATTCACTAAAAGAGCGGCATGTTGCGCTTTTAGCTCATCCTGAGCTTGCCGCAGAAGAGAGTCATGCACTCGGTTTATGTTTTTCCGCTGAAGACTTCCCCCTTGCTCTGTGTACATCTTCCGCAACGATTGGGCACTCGCTCAGTCTAGGGCAAGGTGAGCTTGCTGTTGTGCGTGCTAGGGACGGTGCGCTTGCTGACGCTGTGGCAACAGCCTTGGGCAATCGCTTAAAAAACGCAGCTCTCGTAGGAAGTGCGCTTCAATTTGCCCAAAGCGTAGATGGTATCGACGGTGTCTTTGTACAATGCAACGAGGCTATAGGTGCATGGGGTGCTGTGGAGCTTGAAGTTGTGAGATGCGCTTCTTGTCCCTTGTAAAATTTTCCTGAAAGTCTTGTGTGTGGGCGTGTTTTGAGAAAAAAAGTTTTCCCCAAATCTATCACGCAATGCCATAGCTCAGCACCCTAGCAGGGGGGAAATTCAGCCATACAGTGTGTTTTTTGTTTACGGTAAAGCCATTTTTTTCTAAGATTGTCTGATTTGTGAGTGCGTATGTGTACTGAATGAGCGGACTGTTACCAAGGAGGGATTTCATAGCATAAATAATTTTTTTACTAACGTTTTTCGGTAATGACACGAAGGGTAAGGAAGAAACAATTGACGCCACATAGGCATTTTCAGGCAGGTATTTTTCCATATGTGCGGCATCGTCTTGTATTATGTTCCCATGAGGAAACTTCTTGCGTAAAATACTGCATTGTATGGGGCATGTTTCAAAAATAAGGAGTCGAGAAGGTGGAATACCACGTTTAAGAAGCGCTTGCGTGACGACACCTGTTCCTGCTCCAAGCTCAAGGATAAAGCCTTGTGGTGTACGGCTGCGAAGAGATATAGTCTTTTCAGTCAAAACTTGTTCTTGTAAGGCATGAATAATGTCATTATCCAGCTGATTTGCTAATTTTCTACTTAAATAAGGACTGCTTGGGCAAAGCATACCCATAGAGAGCGGGGCTTTTATAAATGACTTTGAAAAGGACCAGGCCACCCTCAAGGTGTCGTTACGCAATAGTGTGCTTTTCATCATATTTTCCTTATTGTTATCCTAAGCGTGACTGCACATTTCAACATTTTCGATATATATGCCTGTGTGGTGTAGCACGGCAACATGACGTATAATGCCACTTCCTCATTCTTGCAAGCACAAGGGAGGCTCAAATCGCCCCTTAAGTGATTTAATGTTTCCTTACTTGGATGTACAGAACTATTTTTAGAGGTGCTCCTCATTGGCCACGGCACATCATCCTAATTTCGTTTTTTTTGGGGAAAACATTTGTTTAATAGTATTACAGTTGTAGAGTGTAGTTTGTTATGAAAAGGCTTGTGGGGGGACAAGTTTTTTTGGAAAAAAAGTTTCCCCCCACAAGCCTTTCAGAAAAAACAAAATAAACTTTTAGAAAAACACACTACGAGGGGCATATATGATTATCAGCGTCAGCCGCAGGACGGACATTCCCGCCTTCTATGCGTCGTGGTTTTTTGAACGCCTACGTGAGGGTTTTTGCTATACACAAAATCCCATGAATGCAAGGCAGGTGAATCAGGTATCCCTGCGGCGTGACGTGGTGGACGGTATCGTTTTTTGGACAAAAAATCCGCATCCAATGTTGGATGGACTTAACGAAATAGCCCATTTTCCTTATTACTTCCAATTTACGCTCACGGCCTACGGTCAGGACATGGAGAGACATTTGCCACCTAAGGAAGCGCTTATAAACACATTTCACGAGCTTGCAAAGCGCACGAGTCCTCAGCACGTCGTCTGGCGTTATGATCCCATTATCCTCACTCCCACCTATACTCTGGACTTTCATTTACAAAACTTTGCTCTACTTGCCAAGAAGCTTGAGGGGGCTGCTCACCGTGTTGTCATCAGTTTTGTAGACTATTACGCAAAAATCGCCAAAAAGTGGAGGGATATGAAGTTTCAGACCATCGGTTTTGCAGAAAAGAATGCGCTTGCAGCGGGTTTTACAGAGGCGGCGCGATCTCACGGTTTTATAATAGAGAGCTGTGCCGAAGATATGGACTTAGCCTCTTACAATATCGCCCACTCCCGCTGTATTAACGACTCCTTGCTCACACGCATTTCCGGTGTTCCCTTGAGCCTATGCAAGGACACAGGACAACGTACCGCTTGTGGCTGCGTCACCAGCGTGGATATTGGCATGTATAACAGCTGTGCTCATGGCTGTCACTATTGCTATGCCTCCTATAGTCAAGAAAGCGTTCGGAAAAATATGCAAAAACACGACCCACACTATCCACTGCTCTTGGGCACTGTGCCAGAGGGGGTGCTCATTAAGGAGAAAAAGCAGGTAGCCTACGCGCAAAAACGCAAAAGCCTGTTTGATATATTGTCTTAATAGCAAACGCTCTTCATAGCTAATCTTGCCAAATCTGATTTGATCGTAAGGAAAACTTTCATTTTTTTGGAAAAATGCCTTGTTTCAGGCTCACCTTATATCAATAAATTATTTTCCTACCTCATCCATAATGGCTGGTTTTATATCTAATAACTTTGTGCCACTTACACAATCAAGACCCTTCACCTCGATAGTGTTTTCAACAATATTTTCAATGCGTATCACAGCCACCCCTATAGGATTAGGGCGATGAGGAGAGCGCAAAGAAAACACGCCCCTTTTCATTGTGCTACCGGGAGAAGTCTGTTCCATAGGCGCATTTTCAGAGAGGCCGAGCCAATACAAAATAAGAATTTTATTACCATGTTTTAAGCCTTTTAAGCCGTCTTTGTATTCCTTATAAAGCACGAGAGTACATGACGGTCCATCCTTGCTAATATTGCGAGGGCAGGCTTCAACTGTTTCATAAGGCGTTGTAATCTCGCCGATAAACTTTAGCATATTTACATCCATTTATTTTTCTATATACATGAAAGGATATTGGGCGGGACGACGCAAAAGAGGCGCGTATCCTCGATATCATACGCACCTTCCTGCATAGGCACTACGCTCACAAAAGCAGCAGCGCATCCACGCCAATGCCGACTTGTTCAAAGACTTCTGCGAAGATTTACACTGTTTCTCAAGAAAAAGATTTCTTTGAAAAGCACTTGAGGGGAAACTTTTTTTCCCAAAAAAGTTTCCCCTCACAGAGATTTCAAAAAAATAAGGTCGCAATCACATAAAAGCAGCCCTAAAACTCGTATCTGAATGTGCCGTGAATCATATGGCCTGTTTCGTGCTCAGAGGCTTGCAAATTATAATCTAAGCCGAATTTGACGTTTTCATTGCCAATTTCAAAGCCGAGACCGCCGCTGAAGGCAAAGCCGTCGACGGTTTGCATGCTGTATTCTGTCATCGTGTTGAAGTCCGCTGTGCGTGCGGAGGAGTTTGCTTTTAAGTCGCCTGCCGCCGCCACAAAGCCTATGTCCAGTTTCGGCGTGAATGTCCAACCATTTTCCATGTCTATGTCATTGCTGAAGGTCACGCCGACGGGGAAGTACCACACGCTTTGATGGTCTGCGTCGATGCTTGCCACTGTACCGCCTTGGCCTTCTACGTCATAGCCGTGCGTTGTGGCGCCCATGTAACGCACGCCCACATGCGGTGTGATATCAAGGACATCTAAGGATATTGTATATTCCGCCGTAAGGCCTACGGTGAAGACATCCGTCAATGCCTCGGCTTTATTACTGCCCCATTGTAAACGCGCGTCTGTTTCTTGCGTCATATCGTTATAGATGCCGCTGTAGCCAAGGTCGAAGGTGAGGCCGAAGTTCTCCTTTTGATAGGCTGCATAGAGCGACAAACCCCAGAAATCAAAGTTATTATTCGTTGCATTTGCGCTGCCTGTCGAGCTGGAATACCCTGTGCCCACATTGAGCGCAAGACCGAGGCGAAAAGCGTCTTGCATGGTGTAGTCAATGCCGACCGTGATGCCGCCAAGGCCGGAGGTATAGCCACTGTCAAAGCCGCCGGACTCTACGCCGCTGACATTGCTCCACTTGTAGAGTGGCATAAGCCATACGCCCACGCCGTTCTTCATGGCATTGCCTGCGTTTAAGCCCACATCGCCACTCGCGTCAAGGCTCACGGATGTCGGTCTTTGACCGCTTGTGTTCATGCCGGATGCGCTGTTGCGCGCGCCCGTCGCACTTGCGGCTGTAATCGCTGCGCCCATGCCTGCCTTGTTTGTCGCACCTGAAAGAGCCATTTTCTGTGGGTCTTCGAGAGCGCGCGCTTTTGCCTGCGTGTCATTACCAAGATATGCGGTAGTATTTACAATACGCGCTATGTAGGCGACGCCCTTGTTGGCATGGTTTGCGTCATTGGTGCTGTAGTCCTTCTCGCCGAACTCCGTCAGAAGCGCGTTGCCTTGTGGCGTGAGATAGGGATTTTCAGACGCGCTTGAGCCGAGTGTCACTGTATATGTGCCCTTCGCAGCGTCGAAAGCACTGGATGCTATCTTGACCACGTCGGAATCGGTGAGGAGATTCTTTGTGGCATCAGCTATACCCCAGCCTTCTGTTGTCGTGCCCGTGTTCGTCGTAAATCCGCTAACGACG
Organism: uncultured Desulfovibrionaceae bacterium; assembly: GCA_964369615.1. GTDB lineage: Bacteria > Desulfobacterota > Desulfovibrionia > Desulfovibrionales > Desulfovibrionaceae > CAYJAD01. The sequence goes on along the minus strand of CAYJHT010000031.1, from coordinate 3,613 downwards.
GTCACTGTGGTGCCATTCGTTGCGCCGGAAATCAAGAGCTTTGCCGTGTCTGCCACTGTCAAGGAGCCAGTCGTCGCTGCAAGCGCCGCTGTGTCGTCTTTGAGGTTCGCCGCATTCACCACGAGAAGTGAGTTGTCAGCGAAGATAGCAGTATTGCCCGCACCCGCATTGCCATTATAATTGTCGTGCGTCATAGTTCCATCCACAGCGACGGCGCCGATATCCGACAGTTTTTGCGGCTGATTTAAGAATAATGCCGCCGTAACCGCATTTTCACCCCACGTGAGGCCGGATTTTTCAAAGGTCTGTGTCGCCCATGTCGTGTCCGTGTCACCGATGACAAGGTAGGAATTGCGCCCCACCATGAACTTACCGTCAATGCCGTCATCTTTGAAGGCTTCAAAAACACCCACAGAGGCGCCCTCAATGGCGACGCCGTCCTTCCACGCAGGGTCAAAAGAAACTATGGCGCCGTCAAGATCGCCTTCTGTATCTACAACGAGCGTGCCCGTCGTCTGCTCATCACCCACATAGATGGTCACATGCTCGTTGGCGGTAATGTTCTCTGTTTTTAATGTCTTGTCGTCCTTCACATGAAGCACAGCTTGCTTATCCTCAGCCGCGCCCTCAAGTGTTGTGGTACCTTTTACTTCTGTTTCCGTGTCTACGGTGAGTGTGGCTGTCTTTGTCTCTGCTTTAACGCTGAGGCCGCCTGTGCCCACGTCCGTGTTCTCAAGCGTCACATTGCCGTCCGTGCTTTCTATCTTTTCGACGCTCGTGTCTTTGAGTGTCACATCGCCGCCGCCCGTA
>CAYJHT010000031.1:0-2703 GCA_964369615.1 uncultured Desulfovibrionaceae bacterium | reverse complement strand
TCGTGTCTTTGAGTGTCACATCGCCGCCGCCCGTATTCTCAACAGAGGCGACAGAGCCGCCCGTGATATTTGTGCTGCCGCCGCCTTCATTTTTGACGGCGCCCGCAGTGACATTCTCCATATTCGTATCACTGCCGCCCGTACTTGTGACAGTGCCCGTGCCGTCCGCGCCTATTTTGCCGCCGCTCAAGGTGACGCTGCCGCCCTCATTGGTGATGTTCGATTCCACAAGCACATCGTCCGCGCTGCCGCCCCCTGTAATGGCGAGACTCGCGTCCTTTTCAACTGTAATATCTACATCGCCCGTAATGCTGCCGACAGACAATTGCGTCCCCGGTTTAATTTCACCGGAACCTGCTTGCACAGCGCCGCTCAGCTCTGTGCCATTGGCGAGGCTGTCCAGCGTCTCATTGCTCGCGTCGATATCAGCGCCTATGAGTGCCAGCGTACCGCCGTTGATGATTGCCTTGCTTTGACCTGTGAGGAGCAGCTCGTACTCGTCATAAGTCATTGCCTTGCCTTCCAGCCCTGTAAGGCGTAAGGAGCCGGAACTGGTCAGTATTTTCCCAACATTGCCCATCAGTTGCCCTGTGAAGCTTTGGCTTGCTTCGTCATAGGTCACAAAGTCCGTGGCCTTGGCAATGAGTGTGGCGCCTGTGCCCAGCGTGAAGTCTGTGGCCTGCGCGTCCACCTTGAAGGTAATACCGCTCACGTCTAGTACGACGTCGGGTGCTACGTTTGGCGTCGTATTGATGGTGATACTGCCGCCGCTCTCTACGTGCAATTGTTCCGCCACGGTGACGGCGCCGCTGAGCGTCACAGAGCCTGCGCCTGTATAGCCCTTGCTCAATGTGGCGCCATTTTCAACAATTAAAGTGCCCGCATTCGTCACTGTTTCGGCAAAGGTCACCGTGCTGAGCACGGTAGTCGTGCTGTTTGCGGCTGTCGTCAAGCTGCCGTTGAAGGTGGCGCTTGCCACATCCGCAGAACCAAGTGTGAGCGTACCGCTGTTTGTGAGAGTGCCTTCGGCAAGGAGGGTCTGCCCACCTGCGCCCGTAAGGGTCAAGGTGGCGCCTTGGGCGATGGTGGATGTTGTGGACTCATTGTCCGTATTTTTCACAATGCCCGTGAAGCTCGCGTCCTTGCCCGTCTTCATATTGCCAGCCATGACGGCCTCGTTGTGCTCGCCGTTTACAAGGGCGGTGAGGGAGTACAAGCCCGTCAGTTCGATGCCGTCCATGATGACTTCACCGGAACCGCCTACGAGGTTCGCCCACTCCGCATTTTCTTGTAAGACGGCGCCGGCAGTCTTCTTCATGCTGTCAAATTCAAAACCGCTGAGGAGGAGCTGCCCATCATTGGTGACAGTGCCCACGATGCTTGTGCCCTTTGTGAATCCGCCGTCTTGGGTGATGGTGCCAAAATCGTCGGCGTCAGCTTTTACTACAGCGTCCGCGGCAATGGTGACAGTGCCTCCAGCGCTGACGCTCAAGTCGCCGCCAGTGACATCAAGCGTGCCGGCGTTCACGTTGAGCGCACCGTCAACGACCGTATTGCCTGCCACGGTGACGCTTGAGACTGTCGTTGTCACGCCTGTGGCGCCTGTCGTTAAAGCGCCGTTAAAGCTGGCACTTTCAGTATTGGCAACGCTGCCAAGAGTAAGAGCGCCATTATTTATAAGGTTGCCCGCGTCAAGAAGTGCCTGTCCGCCTGCGCCCGTGAGGGTCAATGTGGCGCCTTGGGCAATGGTGGACGTGGTGGACTGTGTGTCCGTATTGGCAATGATGCCTGTGAAGCTCGCGTCCTTGCCCGTCTTCATATTGCCAGCCATGACGGCCTCGTTGTGCTCGCCGTTTACAAGGGCGGTGAGGGAGTACAAGCCCGTCAGTTCCACGCCGTCCAATTCCACTTTTCCGGTACCGCCCACAAGGCTTGTCCAATCCGTATTTTCGTGCAAGACGACATTTGCCGCCTTTGTCATGGAGGTGAAGCCAAGGCCGCTTAAGAGAAGCTCGCCGTCGTTCGTGACAGTGCCTTCAATGTCCGTGCCTTTCGTAAAGGAACCGTCCGCGCCGATGGTGCCAAAATCGTCGGCGTCGGCTTTGAGGGTCGCGTCTGCGGCGATATTCACCTGACCGCCTGCGTCAACGCTCAAGTCGCCGCCAGTGGTATCAAGAACGCCTGCGTCTACGTTGAGCGCACCGTTAACGACCGTATTACCCGCCACGGTGACGCTTGACACCGTCGTCGTCACGCCTGTGGCGCCTGTGCTTAACTGCCCGTTAAAGCTGGCACTTTCTGTATTTGCAACGCTGCCAAGAGTAAGAGCGCCATTATTCGTAAGACTGCCTGTGTCAAGGAGTGCCTGCTTTTCGCCCGTTTCTGCATTTATACCCGTGAGGGTCAATGTGGCGCCTTGGGCGATGGTGGATGTGGTGGACTCTGTGTCCGTATTGGCAATGATGCCCGTGAATGTGGCGTCATAACCACTCGCCATATCACCTGCCATAACCGCTTCGGCACGCGCGCCGTTGACCAAGTAGGTGAGTGAATAGTGACCCGTAAGTGTCACACCGTCCAGCTCCACCTTGCCCAAACCTGCCACAAGGTCTTTCCAAGCGTCGGTGCTTTGCAACTGCGCATCGGCTGCCTTTGTCATGGAGGTGAAGCCAAGGCCGCTTAAGAGAAGCTTGCCGTCGTTGG
>CAYJHT010000030.1:0-11567 GCA_964369615.1 uncultured Desulfovibrionaceae bacterium | reverse complement strand
GCTAAATAAATGGTTTTTAAAGCGTATCACAGTCTAACAAAGAGAAAGAGTTATGCCATTTCCGCCATGGACACAGGTGTTTCACTATACACGGGAAAAACTGCAACGGGAAAGTATTATCAACGCATTTTGGGCGTGGGTAGGCGCGTCTGTCTGTCTTTTGTGCATTGTCTTGGTGGATAGACTTTATAAAGACGCCGACGAGGCAGGAATCCTTATGGCCTCCTTTGGCGCCTCCGCTGTGCTTATTTTTGGCGCACCCTCAAGCCCCCTTGCACAACCACGCAATGTGATGGGCGGACACTTTGTCTCTGCCATTGCAGGGGTCACATGCCAACTCTTTTTAGGCGCATGGCCTGAAGTAGCTGTGTGTACCTCCGTATCTCTTGCCATATTCCTCATGACAGTGACAAAAACAATCCATCCCCCCGGCGGCGCCTCTGCCCTGTATGCTGTTATCGGCGGCGATGTTATCCATCGCCTAGGTTATACGTACGCCGTTATCCCTTGTCTTTCCGGCGCCACCATTGCCGTGGCTGTGGGCGTGCTTATGAGTAAGATTTCAAGACGTAATATGTATCCTCAAAAATGGTGGTAGGAGTGATATGCACGATACAACTGCAATATATGCCACAGCAACGGTACCAGAGCATTCTGTGGACTTTATCCGAATGGTATCCGGCGGTGAGTGTGCCGTGCAAAATGGCTATGTCTACTACGCGGCGCAAGACTGGCTCACCATCATAGGCTATCCCTTAAACGCCGATCCCCTTGTCGGGGTGACTGAATCAGGCTTGCACGCTTTTGAAGAAGCAAAAAAACACGCTGTGCAAAAAACAGGCGCCACACAGTGCTTTGCCGTTTTGCCTGCACTGCCGCAGAGCTTGCTCTCTCTCTCGCGCGTACTTGAAGAGGATGCTTTTTATACACTTCCTGCGACGGCGCCTATACCGACACGCTTGCGCCGCGTCGTCAAGAAGGCGCAAGAACAATTGCGCTATGATGTAGGCACAACATTTACAGACGAGCATCGCCATTTGTGGCGAGAATTTTTAGGACGCCGTGGACAGGCAGACATGGCACCAATGGTCAGACAGCTTTTTGCGTCAGCCCCTGCGCTTATCGGGCATCGAGGAACGGATTTACGCTTGCTCAATGCATGGGACAACGCAGGAAACCTTGCCGCAAGTCTCCTGCTTGATTTTGCACCCCACCGCTTTTGCGCCTATATTCTCGGCGCCCATTCACGCAGGCATTATACACCGCACGCCGCCGATATGCTCTTTGCCCATATGATAGACTTGGCGCAAGAAGAAAAAAAGGAATTTATCCACTTGGGTCTTGGCGTTAATGAAGGTATCGCACGTTTTAAGCGCAAATGGGGCGCAGTGCAATCTATACCATTCACAATGGCAACATGGAAGGAAGCGCCGCAGGCGCAAAAAGCCTCTTCTATACCTGCGACCTCCAGACCGCCTAAGGAAGCCTACAGCCATGATACCGGCAGTGACGCTGCCTTACTCATGAGCCTCATAGGACAATCAAAGCAACAAATATTTGCAGCCATGCCCGAGCAACGCCCCTTCGCCATGCTGTGGCGCGTAGAGAAAAACAATCGTATTTCATGGATAGGCGGTTCAGCGCACTTTTTTTGCTATTCGTTTGAATACGCCTTCCGAAAACTCTTTGATAAGGTAGACAATGTCCTCTTTGAAGGCCCCCTTGACAGCGGCAGCCTGCGCGAAGTCTCTGCGGAAGGTGTGCGCCTGACACCAGAACAACAGCCCCTACTCCCCTTGCTACGTGAAGACGAAATACGCCTTCTTGAACGCGTTGTGCGCGGCCCTGAAGGTACATGGGCACGCCTGCTCAATATGGAAGCCAAACGCCGTGTAGATGTTCGCTGGTACTTGGAAAACGCACGCCCGTGGACAGCCCTCTTCACACTCTGGACAGGATTCTTGGAGCGCAAAGGCTGGCAACAATCCGTCGATTTAGAAGGCTGGCGTCTCGCTCACGAGATGGGCAAGAATGTCGTCGCTATGGAAAGCCTTGAAGAACAATTGGCTTCTCTTAACGCCGTTCCGCCGGAAAGAGTTGTACGCTACTTTCAACATTGTACACAGTGGAAAAGCATGATTGAAAAAAATGTCCAAGCCTACTTACACGGCGACTTGATGCGCCTTATGGGCACAAGCGCAGAATTTCCCACACGCACCCACACTATTATCAGCCTACGAGATGAGCGCTTTCGCCGCCGCATGCGCCCATTTTTGGAACAAGGACGCACCGCCGTCTTTGTCGGCACAGCGCATATGCTCAACTTACGCGAAATGCTGCGCGAAGACGGCTTCACACTCACACAAGTACAGCCCACACTCATGCATAAAATCCGTGCATGGTGGAAAAACAAGGCCTAAACACTATGTACCTTGCCTCCCTCACCACCTTAGACACCATAAGTGCCTCTGCCGTTACACCAGACCAGCTCTTGCCCTATGTGCGCAGTATCAGCGATGCAAAATCACGCCTCATTAACGGCTTTCTGGTACATACACTCGACGCACACGCCGTACTCGTTGCCTATAACTCCAACGATATGCACAGCACACACGGCCTTGATGCCGCCATCGCACACCTAAACACCTGCCCCGAAGTGTCCCAGCTCAGCGTTCTTGCGCCAATACGTCCGCACACCGCACCGACACACGCAACAAGCAGCACAGATAATTACTACTTCCTAGATCTGCCCTTAAACATAAATACACTTAAAAATGCGCAAAGCATGTGCCGCCGCGCTCATCAAAATATACATATCCGTCACGAACAAGGAGCATGGTCAAGCGCCCACCAAGAATTGATGCTCCACTACGTTCGCCGCACGGCTATCACTAAGGAAATGTCTACCCTTTTCCAACGCCTCGGGCACTACTGCACCCATACGCCCGACGCCCACCTCTTCTCCGCATACGACTCCTCAAATGCACTATGCGCATTTAACATAGCCGACTTTACATCCATCTACACAGCCTTCTACATGTTCAGCATGCGCCACAAAAACGCCCCCATAGGCGTGTCAGACGCCCTTCTGCACACCCTCCTAAACACTGCACACAACAGCGGCTATAAAACATGCAATCTCGGCCTCGGTATCAACAAAGGGATAACATTTTTTAAGAAAAAATGGGGCGCCGTACCACAATTGCCCTTCGTACAAACAACATGGCAGACGCGATTAATCTAACATCGCTCACTTTTACTATTATTTTTTTTTCTAAAAATCTTGCGGGGGGAAACTTTTTTTGGGAAAAAAAAGTTTCCCCCCAAGAAAAAAACTTAAAAAAATAAAAAATAAAAAATAAAAAAAATCTTTATTGAACAACAGTGCCGATGCGCATAAAGTCATCCATGACATTCTCCCAATCTTCGAGAAGGCGCACGGCGCGTGGGCTTTGCGTGTAAGCGATGTGCTTGCGCAAGAGGGCGGCGATTATGTGCCTGTCCTCGTCGTGAAGGGCGGATATGGGAGGAGTGTGCGTGTGCGGGGTTAATGTGTAAAATTCTAAAGGTTTATATATGTACACTGTGCCGCCGTGCATGTGCTGGGCAAGGTTTTTTCCGCAGTGGCCTATGACGAGTACAATGCCGCCGTGCATGTGGAGGCAGGCATGGTCACCAAGACCTTCCACGACAGTGTATGCCCCGTGATTGCAGGCGGCAAAATGATCTCCGGCACTGCCTGCCACGTATAATTCACCGCACAAGGCGCCATAGAGCGCGGCATTGCCAATCAGCGCGGGAACATGTCCGCTGTGCCCGTTCGCAAGGGGTGAGTTGGGGGCAGGCGTCACCACGACAACACCGCCGCACAGACCCTTGGCTACGTGGTCGTTCGCCTCGCCGTAAACGCAGACGGTGACGCCGCTTGTCAGAAAAGCACCAAGGCATTGTCCTGCACTCCCCCAGAGCTTGGCTGTGTATGTGCCTACTGAAGGCAGGCGATAGTCTTCTTCATGACTGCGGCGCAAGATCTCTCCTGAGAGGTGTGTTCCCACAGACATATCCGTACTACGCACAGTACCGGAAAAATGACACGCATCCGACTCATGATAAAATTGCGGCGTCAGCTTTTCCAAAAGTGCGTGCTCAAGGCCGCTTAAGGGAAAGGGCGCATAGCTTGGCATACCATGACGCAAACCGAGCAGGCAGGAGGAGGCTTGCGTGAGGGCGTCAACATCTAAAAAGTTCCCTTTGTGCTCATGGGCGCAGCATTTCTCCAAAATATCAGCGCGGCCTATGAGTTGATCAATATATTCGTAGCCGAGCTGCTCAAGATTATGGCGTATATCTTCAGCAAGATAGCGTAAGAAGAGGGCACCGTGCGCCACATCGCCGTTGAAAGAGTCATATGCTGCCCCTTCGCGCAAACCGCCCGGGCAATCATCGTGACATTGCGTGCACATATGGCAGCCAAGACTCACTAATAAGGGCGCAGGTACAGAAAATTCTTCAGCACCAAGAAGGATTGCCTTTATGACATCTTGCCCGGTGAACAATGGCGCCAAAAGACGCAAACGCACGCGGCGACGTAGTCGGTGGACAGAAAGCACATGTTGTACTTCTGCCAATGCCAATTCCCATGGAAGCATATGGGCATAGTCTTCTTGCAACACTCCTTGACTGCCGTGTTGCGAACCGCACAGCCAGAGGATATGAGCACCTGCCTTCACCAATACAGCCGCCAAGGTTCCTACACCGGCGCTTGAGGGCAGCATGACGCAAATACGAAGATGCGGTTGCAAGCGACGCAGGGAATGAATAAGGGCGGCAGTATCGTGTAGGGATGCCATATCGGCGTGCGTTTTCTGGTGTTCGTTGGCGTGTACGAGAGAAATATGTATTTCTTCTGTATCTACAAGGGAGGCTGCCACATGTCCCATGCGCATCTTATCCATATAGGCCACAGTCGGGGCATAGCCGTGGGTCTGCGGCAAGGGGCACCACTGCGCCCCAACATCCTTGTGTATTTGCTCAAGGCAGCGTAAGGCAAGAACATTCAGTTGCGGCGTTCCCATGCCCACAAAACGCTTCAATATATCTTCCGCAGGCTCTTGTGAAGCCGCCATGGGTGCGGAGGTTGTAAGGCTCAGCATATGATGCAGGCCTTGCGGGTATTTTTGAGAACCATGGTGACAATGGCTTATATATTCTTTGAAAGGCCGCAGGCTGTTTTTTTGCAGGGCTTTTTTGAGTAAGCGTGCGCGCTCCACACTGTATTGCTGTTCTTCGTGTTCGCGCGGCTTGCTATCTGCGGTATTTTCGTTTTTGAGTGCCCATTTCATGTGGGCTTCGTGGGCGATATGACCCAAGTCAATGCCGGACAGACGCGGATGAACGCCTGTGAAGTGCTCATGCACTACGGGCGTATCGAGGCCGACGGACTCAAAAAACACGCCACTTTGTACGGCGCTTATTGCTTTAACGCCGAGGCTTTGTACGATATGGCGCATGCCGCGTGTGAGTGAGGCCGTGTAGGCATCGTTTGCCGTGGCGATTGGGGAGTGCTTGCTTGTACTTTTATCGGTTGTGCGCGTGGCAGTGCTTGTATTGAATGAGGATTTTTTCTCATGCGATGCGTCCTTTGTCTCATTGCCATGCGCATTCTCAGGGCTGTCATTATTTTGATGATTTATATTATCGTTTTCATTATCAGAAATTTTTCTTCTGTTATTTCCGAGACTATCCTTGTTGACAGCTGTATGCTCTTCTTGCCCACCCTGCGCAGAATCCGTCGTGTCATGCGCCGACGTACACTGCGCTCGACCCACAGAAAAAGCCATAAATGGGCACACAACATCCGCGCCCGCGTGCACTAATTGCACCATGTGCATCGGGCTATAAGCGTCCCCCACCTCTGCAATAAGGCTGCATAGGTGTCGTATATCTCGCCGGAGCAAATGACTGTGTATGGACGCAAGTACAAGCACAGACGGAATAGGGACAATATGGGCACTCATAGAATCAAGGCAGGCAGCATGACTGAGCACAAGCACAGACGTTCCCGCCTTGACGGCGTCCTCCGCTTGTGCGCGTAAGAGGGCAAGCTTTTTTTGCAAATGCTGTCCGTATGCTTCGTGCTTTTCCTGCATATCCTTTGGAAGTGTAAAAAAGGCGTCCAAGCGCACGGGCATATGCTCTTGAGCTTCTTCTCCTGTTTCTTTTTGCGTTATCGATGCGTGAGCGCGCACCGCGCCAAGCAATCTCTGCAAGGACGCAGGGCTTACAACAACATTTTCCAACAATATATAGGGCAATTGTCCATCATCCAAGAGTGTATGCTGCCGGACACGCACATGACAACAAAGAGCAACATCACTGCTGTCTGCCACATGGAATGGACCGGATATTGCGCGAAAATATGAAAAAAAACACGGATGCTGCGCAAAGACTGCTAGCGGTTCCGTAAAGAAAGCCATGCGCTCGAATGCCTCCGTATTGCTTTCTTTGCGCGCCATGCTTTGTATGCGTTTTGTGACAATGTCAGTAAAGGCAAAATGCGCCATAAGGCTTGTCAGTACAGCGTCTGTTATTTGCGTCCATGCTTGCGTCCATGCAGGCGTTGTGAGCGGGTGTGCTGTTGCTGGTATCAGGGCCTTTTTGAAAGACGGTTCTTGGTCGTGCGTCATTTTTGCTTTCTCTGATTTCTCTGCCTCCTCTGCATTTTCTGCTTTCTCGTGCTCGGCTCTGCTCAGCTCTGCATATTCTTGATAGCCTTGCTGGCCTTGAACAGAGCCTGTGCGTATAACATGCTCACCATCAATGATGAGGCGGTGGCTTATCAAATCCACAAAGAGCGTGCTTTCCTTCAAAACACGCCCCTGTTCCTTAAGGCGCGCACTGTCCATGTGAGACACACCCACCGCAGGCGCAACAATAAGCACATCCTCATCTGTCAGCGCGTAGCGGCATGTATGGGCTGCGTGGTGCGTAAAAGCAAGCCATGACGCGCCGTCCGTCGAGGCGATGTTGACCGTATGGCTTGCGCCTGCAAGGAAGCGCTGCTCCGGTCGAGGTTCATGATGCTGCGGCGGAAAAAGGCAGTGTAATGCCGACGGCAGAGAATAGCCATTGAGCAAAAGAAATTCGCACACATTATCGAGTGCCGCAGAACGTGCGGCAGGCACAAGAGGCGGGCCGCTGAGACTGTCTATAACGGGTAGTATACGTTGCAAGGCTAAATCCTTGTCTTGACGTGCAAGTTCCGGCATAAGGAGCGGTGCATAGAGGCGCCAACGCTGTCTGAGCATTTCTGTAGCGGGGACAGCGCCTGTTGCGGCAAGGGTGCGCATGGGTTGTACTGCTCGCCATGATGTTGTGCCGGACGCATACAATCGTTGATGATAGATAATGAATCGCGTTGTAAATGTCGGGTCTTTCAAGTCCGGATATAATTCGCCGAGTCGTGCGCCATTGAGGAGGCCTTTATAGACAAGGGTGCGTGAAGACATGCTGAGCACATGAAATTGTCGCACATCATGTTTATGATGCTGTAGAAATTCATAGACGGCTTTTTCGATGCTGCGCCGTGCCACATAGAGTGCATGTTCAAAGGCGGCGGAGTTATGGGATGCCAAGCGGGTTTCGCTGCTCTTGCACACAAGAATCTGTACAGTGACCGGCATAGAGTGACGCGCTGCTGCACTAAGGACATGGGGCTGCATGGGGACATGGCGCGTTGCGAGCATGCGCAGATCACACATATGCAGATTTTTAGCAACTATCTCTATAATCTTTGCCCGTAAAAGAGGTGCGCGGGGCATGAAGCATTGGGCAATACCCCACAGCATGTGAGGTTTTTCGTTCAAAAAGGGCCAGATGCTTGCAAAAAATGTCTGCGGCATCGAGCACAGCACGCCGACCCCTTCACCCATTTCCTGCGCATTTTCATTGCCGCTGTTTACAGCAGTTTGGCGGCTCATTGCGTCAGCATAGCGACGCGCCCCTTCATATTTCTCCTGCGCCGCTGCGAGACTGTGTCCTTGCACGATGCCCTCAAGGACGCGCAAAGCATCCTGCATAAGAGAGTGGGAGGCGCTACCATCCATGTGTATAAGACAGTCTGTGCCACCGTGTTCTTGACCTTGGCATTGATTCAATAAAGTATTCATAAGCCTCTCCTTGAAGGAGCTTGTGCAAATATATTTTTTATATTTGTCTACTCCTTTACGCAAGATTGTATAAAAAAATATCTTGACACTATAAAAAATATTTTCATACACATGCAAGCATTATATTGTATTGTTTTTCACTTGAATATATTATTGTATATTTATGTACAATATAAAAAATAGTCCATAAATATTTCGTAGTCAGTCTTCTATCAAAAAAATAAGATGACTCAGTGTGAGCCTCTTGCTACCATATTAGACACAAAAGTCAATAGGAAGAAAATATTTTTATTAAATAAATTATATGGAGAAATATACTTTATACACTCTATATATAAATACACTTGCTAACTAACGAGTATGAAAAATGACGCTAAAGTAAACTTGCGGAAGAAGAATTTTGTGTTTCAAGATGTTTTTAAAAAATGTGTGGGGGAAACCTTTTATGAAAAGTTTCCCCCACATAATTTTCAGAAAAATACAGTGAGTTTTCTGTAGAGAAGCAGATTATGCCGTAAGATGCAATTTTGAATAGGCCGCATGCCCTGCATATTGGGCATAATTTGACATGGCTCCGGAACGAATATTTTGCGCCGTTGTGCCATTCTTTTGAGCATTGTGTTGCGCGTTTTGCTGTTCTTGCATCTTTGCGTTGTATTGTGCCTGCGCGTCAGACAAAGTGTCACGGATAACATTACTCATGGATTTAAATATGAGCCTATCCCACGCACTGTCAACATAGGATTCCTGCGCTCCTTCGGAGCTTCCAAAACCTTGTTCAGCCAATGTATCGTAAATTTTTTGACAGTCGTCGCGCTTATAATAGGGCAGTTCAGACACGCGCTGTTCTTGGCAAACTTTATCGTATTCATTATAGACATATTCAAGAAGATCCTTGCCGTTGACAGAAATATTTTTTCCTTCCGCACTTTTAACGGGCTGAAGGGAGTCGTTTCCTTGTTTTTGGGCATCATCAAAGCCTTGCTCTGCTTGCGCCATATCCTTCTTAAGAGCCGCGCGCGCTTCGCTGGAAATGCTTAAAGTATCAGCACTGACCGTTGTCATGCGCGCGTCGCCCTTCTTTCCCGCCACGCCGCCAGCTTGTAATGAGGATTCGTCATTTTGCTTTTGAGAAAAAGCATAATTAAGTACATCGTTTTGTGATGCTATTCTGATACTTTGCATACTTTGTCCTCCCCTTTTCTTCGTCTTGGCTCCTGCCTGTTTTGCCCAATCATAATCGCTGGGCAATGCGCACACAGCTTTTCAAGGCACATTCTGCCGTTATGAAATATGTGCTGTCTAGACGCTAGCAAAAAACATGCCACGAAAAGCGCCAAGAAAACATCTTTTCAAATCTTCCATTAAAAAGCGCCAACCACCTAGTGCCCTGTAAAGTCTAAAAGATTTTTTTGAAAGACACTTGGGGGGAAACTTTTTTTTCCTAAAAAAAGTTTCCCCCCAAGAAAAAAGAAAAAAATAAAAAACGGAATGACACAAAAGCTCTTGACGACACGAAAAGACACTTTATCTATATGACACAATATTTTCTGTTCGGGAGGAATTATGGAACAGCACGAATTTCGCGCCGAGGTGCGCAAGGTACTCAATATTATAACTCACTCATTGTATACAAACCGTGAAATCTTCTTGCGTGAACTCATATCGAACGCCTCAGATGCACTCGATAAACTTCGCTTCAAACAAAATGCCGGCGAAAATGCCCGCGCACAAGATCTTCCATTGGAAATCTCAATCCATATGGATAAGGACTCAAATACCTTAACCATCAAGGATACCGGCATCGGCATGACCCAAGAAGAACTCATCGCTAACCTCGGTACCATCGCCAAATCCGGCTCAGAAGAATTTCTCGCAGACCTCAAACAAAGCACAAGCGCCGACAGCACCCCAGACGCCGCACAAATCATCGGCCGCTTCGGTGTCGGATTCTACGCCGTCTTCATGGTCGCAGATAAGGTAGAAGTCACCTCCCGTCCTGCATTTGGCGATGCAAGCGCACATACTTGGGTCAGCGACGGCTGCGGCGCATTCACTGTAAGCCCCACAGACAATGCACCTGAACGCGGCACCGTTATCGTCGCACACCTCAAAGAAGATGCCAAAGAATTTTTGGAAAAATATCGCATCGAAAACATTATCCGCACACACTCAGCCTTTATCCCCTTCAACATCATGGTAGACGGCGCACACGTAAACACAACGCCGGCACTGTGGCGCGAACCAAAGTTTTCTATCACAAAGGAACAATACGCAGACTTTTACAAGTTCCTCACGCACGACTACATGGAGCCCCTAGACACAATACACTTCGCCGTAGATGCGCCCGTACAATTTAACGCACTCCTCTTCGTGCCCGAAAAAACCTTCGATTTCTTCGCACAAAACCGCGACAATTGGGGACTTGATCTCTACGCACGCCGCGTACTTATCATGCGCGAAAACAAAGAATTACTTCCAGAATACTTAAGCTTCTTCAAAGGTGTCGTCGATACAGAAGATTTACCCCTCAATATCTCCCGCGAAACCTTACAAGAAAACGCCGTCCTTCGTAAAATTCAGCAGACCATTGTCAAGCAAACCCTAAGCCATCTTGAAAAAATGTCCGCAGACGCAGAAAACTACGCAAAATTCTGGCATATCCACGGGCGCATCGTAAAAATGGGCTATCACGACTTTGTCAACCGTGAACGCGTAGCCGCATTACTACGCTTCAACTCCTCCGTACATGATGACGCCGACGGCCTGACCTCACTAGAAAGCTACATGGACCGCGCAAAAAGCGGACAAAAAATTATCTGGTACGCATCAGGCTCAAGCCGCGAAGCCGTCCGCCTCAATCCGCACTTGGAAGTCTTCCGCAAAAAAGGCCTAGAAGTCCTCTACCTCACCGAACCCATCGACGAATTTGTCATGGAAGGCCTTGGTAAATATAAAGAATGGGATCTCAAAGCCGTTGAACATGTCGACGACGACGCACTAAAAGCATTCGATAATATCAAAGACGATGCCCCCAAGACCAGCCCCCTCGCACAAGAAGACAAGCCTTCCTTTGAAGCTCTTCTAGAAAGCATCAAGAGCATCCTAGGCGATAAAGTGAAGGATGTACGCATCTCTCACCGCCTCGCAGACAGCCCCGCGTGCCTCGTGTCGCCAGATGGCATGACCTCCTCCATGGACAAACTCATGCGCGTCATGCAAAAAGACGACACCGTGCCTCAAAAAGTGCTTGAAGTAAACCAAGATCACCCCTTCATCCGTACACTCATGCGCATACACAAAAACGACCCCAAGGACGCACAACTCACAGAAATGATAGAAGCACTCTACGACACAAGTCTGCTCCTCGACGGATATCTAAAAGATCCGCAAGCACTC
>CAYJHT010000029.1:0-11577 GCA_964369615.1 uncultured Desulfovibrionaceae bacterium | reverse complement strand
TGTTGGTGTGGGGGAGGAAGGGGGAAACTTTTTGGCGCTAGCAAAAGCTTCCCCCTTCCTCCCCCACAAAAAAATATAAACGCGCAATAACACTTGACGATATAAAGAAAACAAGATAGGCGACTCAACCATGAGACATTATGCCAAAAAGGAGACGTATGCATGCATGAAATGAGCCTTGTTGCAAATATCATACGCATCGCAGAAGAAGAGGCACAAAAGCACAAGGTCGCGCAACTTACGCGTATAAGCGTCTCCATAGGATTCCTCTCGCCTATTGAAACGTGCACGCTCACAGAATGCTTCGCCCTTATGGCGCAGAGCAGTCTTTTGCAAGGCACAAAACTCCTCGCCCATAAACGAAAACTTGACTGTACTTGCAAAAACTGCAATCATTCATTCGTGCTAGATAAACACCCGCTACGCTGTCCTCTATGCACAGGCAATAACATTCACTTCACAAATGGATACGGACTCATAATCGAAAATATAGAAGCAAAAAAAACGAGAACTATATGCTAGAACACATTGAAGTCATACCGGATAAGTGCCGCGCATGCCGCAGGTGCGAGATTGCATGCATTGCAGCGCACCACGGACTTTCCTTTAAAGAAGCTATGCAACATCGCGATGAGCTTGTCTCACGCGTACATGTCGTGAAGACACAAAAATTCAAAACAACAGTGCGATGTCACCAGTGCCAACCCGCTCCATGTGTGGCAATGTGCCCCACAAATGCCCTGCAACAAAGCGCAAATGGCACGATACATATGCACGTACAATTCTGCTCCTCTTGCAAAATGTGTATTTTTACATGCCCTTATGGCGCCATTTCGCTCGAATCTATAGGCATGCCAAACGAAAAAAATGAAACGATGGCGCAAAAAGCACGCAGGGAAGTCGCTGTAAGATGCGATATGTGTGCAGGATGGCGACTCAAAGAAGGGAAAAAAATAACCGCATGCATGGAAGCATGCCCCGTTCGCGCGCTCTCAATGGTTGAGCCAAGCGGAAAGCGCATTCTGCCACCAGAAAAAAAGAAAAAAAAGTAAAAAAAGTAAAAACTTTGCAAGATTGCAAGATGCGTGTTTGAGGAAACATTCCGCCAAACAAGAACATCTTCCAAAGCTCTTGGGAAAAAAGCGCAGCGTGTCGCAAATTCATATTGCCTTGAAAGACATATGTGCATATGTTCCCTTGAACATCTCAATACAACAATACCTTAAGCAAAGATACCTTAAAGGAGTTTTCTCATGAGCTATGAACCACGATTGCCAAGCCGTATACGCTATGAGTACATACAAAACCCACAAAACCAACCACAACTCACTCACGGCGTCTGGGGTGGCATAAATACGCAGGGAGAAATTGTTATGAACCTCTATGTAGAGAATGACAAATTGCCCGCATATTCTGAACATATTGTTGAAGCAGATGGTTCACTCGGACACGAACTGAGTCCCACAGATGACGCAGTGCGCACAATCACACGAAAAGTACACTCAAGCGTCGTTGTCAATTACTACACCGCACGCGAACTGCTTGAATGGCTTGAAGACAAAATTACTGCCCTTGAAATGGAAGACGGCAGTATGCGACTTGACGGCAAAAAAGGGGTTGAACAATAAATGCAAGGCCTTTTTCACTGCATTACATTCGGCTGCCAAATGAATGTTAATGACTCTCAATGGCTCACTCGTGCTCTTAAGGCACACAATTTCAAGGAGGCATCACTCCAAGAAGCTACAGTCATTATTGTCAACACGTGCTCCGTTCGCGAAAAACCGGAACAAAAAGTTTATAATACATTACGAAAAATCGCCCACGAATCACGACATACGAAAAATGCCTTCGTCGTTGTGATTGGCTGCGTTGCTCAACAGCTTGGCAGCGCCCTTATTGAAAAATTTCCACAAGTACGACTCGTCAGTGGCAGTGACGCGCTTGCACTTCTTCCGGAAACGATAGTAAAACTCTGTCAAGAGACACAAAACACGCATGCCTTCACAGATTTTACACAAGAGTATCCAGAAAGAAACACAGAGCTTGAACACCTAAGCTTAATTGAAAACCCATCGTCAGTCGCCTATGTTAATATCATGCAAGGATGCGACAATTACTGCGCATATTGCATCGTACCCTACACCCGCGGGCCGCAAAAATCGCGCACGCAAAAGGCCGTACTTGACGAGTGCGAACAATGGCTCGATAAGGGCATACGAGAAATTTGCCTCCTCGGACAAAATGTCAATGCATTCGCTCTTGACACAAAGGAAAGCACAAGCTTTGCGCAGCTCCTCTACAAAATCTCAGAGCTAGACGCCCTGAAACGACTGCGATTCATGACACCTCACCCAAAAGATTTTTCAAACGATATCATACAAGCCTTTGGAGAAATAGAAAAACTTTCTCCACATTTGCACTTGCCATTGCAATCCGGCTCTGATAGGGTGCTTGCAGTGATGGGGCGTAAGTATACGCGACAAAGGTATATTGATATCGTACAGAACTTGCGAAAAGTACGCCCGGACATCAGCTTCTCGTCGGATATTATCGTGGGCTTTCCCGGCGAAGAGGAAGAAGATTTTTTGCAAACATGCTCATTGATTGAAGAAGTTGCCTTACGTTCAAGTTTTTCCTTCTGTTATTCAGACCGGCCTGGAACTTATGCATCCGCTCTTCCCAGTAAAATAAAGATCGCCCAAGACGTTGCACTAGAACGCCTGAACAGGCTGCAAAAAGTGCAAGGCGCACTCACACAAAGG
Source organism: uncultured Desulfovibrionaceae bacterium (assembly GCA_964369615.1). Taxonomy (GTDB): domain Bacteria; phylum Desulfobacterota; class Desulfovibrionia; order Desulfovibrionales; family Desulfovibrionaceae; genus CAYJAD01. The sequence goes on along the minus strand of CAYJHT010000029.1, from coordinate 8,812 downwards.
TGGCTGCAGCAGCGCGTTGGACAAAGCACCGTCATTTTACTGGAGCACGCAAGCAAAAAACTACCGGAAAAGGGAATTGTAAACCACACACTCGCTCATAACCCAAGAGCAAGTGATACATGTGATACTCTCACATGGTGGCAAGGACAAGATCCCCACGGGGTCACCATAAATGTGCCCCTACAAGATGGTCGCTGTGGCCTCTTTGTTCCGGTAAACATTGTTGCCGCCAAGAAGCATACGCTCCTTGGTGAACAGGCAGGTGATTTATGGTGATTATGCACGTTCTTGGTTTAAGTATTGATAGCGTGGCCAAGACCCCCATAGTCCTTTTACAAGCAGACCGAGAGGAGAAGGTCTTGCCCATATGGGTCGGCGCTCTTGAGGCCATGAATATTTCTATCGCGCTGAGCGGTCAAACCTTGGCTCGCCCAAGCACACACGACCTCTTTCATTCCGTGCTCACTGGTCTTGAAGCCTATGTGGAAGGGATTGAAATATACGATTTTACCGATGGCGTCTTCCACGTGAATATGCTTGTGAGGCATCACGACACTATACACAGAATAGATTGTCGCCCCGCTGATGGCATCGCACTCGCACTCAAAGAAGGCGCACCCATCGTTGTCCATAGACATGTACTTGAAGCGGCCGAAAACACCGAACAAAGACAAGATGCCATCGCTATGCAAATCCTTAATCCTAATGATGAAGCACGCAATGCATTGCAATCATCTCAAATTATTACTAAATTTTCGCGAAATATGTCTGTTGTCTCGCCTGCAAAGCTTGGTGTCATAAACAGAACTTCACACGAGCATGACATGCTTATAGACGCTGAAGAAAAAAATCTGGCAAAACTCCTCCTCTCACTTGAACCTGTATCATCGCGCAAAATGTAAAACACCATCATATATTACGGGGGGGAGTCAAAGACGCCCCCCTTTTTCTATTTCTCGTCTTCCATTTTCCTTCCAACTTTGACAATCCAGAAAAACGCGGCGCTCTCAAAAAGCTTATTACGAATCATTCGTAAAAAAATACACTAAAAGGAAAGCATCCCCCTGTTTTGTAAGCAAATAAAAGACAAAATTTGAAAATGAAAATATAAATCAAATACATTTTTTCTCAGTTTGCCCCATGATTGTGCATATAAGCGAGCTTTTTAGTATGTTTTTTGAGTTTTTATATGTTTTTGTTGACACAACTTAAATTGACATGCTAGGGGAATAGAAGTGAGTAGTCACTTGTGCATACTGCATCAGATGAGCCTTAAGACGAGATTTAAGACGAAGCCAGAATACGCCTTACATGAGATTAGAATGAATACAGACAAATACGGATTTTTTAAGACCACATGCCAGAACCCCTCGTGTACCTGAAGCCCTCGTAAATTGATACACTCCGCCCAAAAACTCACAATTCTTTGCAAAGGATATAGTGTCCTGTTGCACATATTTTGTTTACGGAGTTCTGCTATGTTTTTCGAATATTTATTAAGAAGACGCCTTTCTCTGTTTAAGCGCATTGCGGTGACAGCTTTGTCACTCATCCTTTGTTGTGCCCTGTCTGCACTTGCAGCCACACAAGCACACTGCGTCGAACAAAATACCCCAACACAAAGGACGCAAGCCGCCTCGCCCGCACAATTGCGCGTCGCCTACATCCCATACGAAGGCATCTTCAACGACACCTACAATTCAAGCAAATACCTCCAAGAACTCTTTCAAATACTTACGCCCTACCTGAAACACACAGCACTTCTTGTGCCCACTACAATTGATGACCAAGCCGCCATATACAAAAGCTATATAGACGAGGTCAATGTTATTGCACTTATCGCCCCTTCCACAAAACGCGCACAACAACTCGTTTTTTCAAAAAATCCCATCGCAGATAGCGAAGTCTTCCTCGTGACAGATGTAGATAAAGAGATATATCACGAAGATAAAAAAGCCCTTCACGGAAAAACGGTTGCCATATTTGCAGATAATAGCGTCGCTCTTGATATACTGCGTGAATATCTCGTGAAACACAATATTCATATGGATATACAAGTCTATGAATTGTACGAAGAATACTTGTACAGCCACGCAGATTTCCATTTGGCAAATTCCTTCTACTTTCCAGAAGACAAACAAATCGTCGCAAGCATAGGCACGCAATCACTCCACTTTGCCGCAATCCCCGAAAAAACCTACTTCGTCAACGCGCTCGATAAAGCCCTAGAACAAGCAATCACAAACGATGCCGACAAAATCAAAGCCCTCTACTCACTGCATATGCAAAAACGCACACTGGCTCTAGGGCACGAAGTCACTCGCACAGAAACTCAATACCTCGATAGAAACACACGAAAAACCAGCGTTGCCTACTTTGCAACACACTATCCCATCCAGTATATGGACGAAGAAAATAATTTTAAAGGTATAACTGCGGATGTGCTTGAAATATTTCGCCAAATGCGCTCCCATCCAAGCGCATACACCCCCTACACTCCCCACAAAGGCGTAGATGTAAAAGCATTTGATATGCTCCTCTCTATCGTTGGCAACAGAGAAACAAAGGAAAAATATTTCAATGTCTCCCAAACATACGCAAGCCTGCCCATGGTGCTCTTTGAACGTATCGCAAACACAAAACACAGCTTTGGCATGCTCGATTATTCCTCTCTCTCACTTGAAGCAATCCAACAAGCCTTTCCACATTGGGATATGCACATATTCACAACCTTTGACGAAATGCTGGCAGCCTATAAGAAAAAAAGCATTTGCGCCATGCTCATGTCAAATGTCGAAGCCGAATACATCATCTCACTCATAGGCCTTGCCGGAAATGAAGTGACAGCAACCTCCTTCGCCTTGCCCCTGCACTTCTACCTCTCAAAAGCATTCCCGCCGGAAGCTATGAACATCCTCAATGCCTACATAGATAAGCTCAGCCCCGATGCCGTCCAACGCATCGTCGTTGCCGCAGGTGTTGCCATTCGCGCCCCCGCCACCGTCACAGAATTTATAGCCAAACATTGGCTCCCACTCTCACTACTTGCGACTACATTCCTCTTCTTCGTCTGCGCAATATACGCCGAACGCATCCTGCGCGAAAGAAAAAATATGCACGATATCATAAATATCGATAAACTCACAGGCCTCAGCTCCCAAGCACACGCCTTTGAAATCATGCACAAAACTCTCCAGCGCGCACAAGCCGGACAATACATTATTTTCTGTATAGATATCGATAATTTCACCTTGCTAAATCAAGTCTACGGGCGCGAAAAAGCCGCAGAAATACTCTGTTTCCTTGGAAAAATGTTTGAAAAAAAATACCTCCATAACCAAGGCGCCGAATGCGTCGCTCGACTCAGCAGCGACCTCTTCCTCGTCTTCACAAAAACACGCCCTCTCAACGAAAACTACGACACCCTCGTCTTCCACGAAGAAGTCATCGCAGGCGTTCGCAATATTTTGCAAAATACCTATACCATCGGCCTGTCACGAGGCAGCTACATCATCGATGACCCAAGCCTGCCCATAGAAACCATGATCTACTATTGCAATGCCGCACGCCGTCAAGGAAAACACGTCTATGGCATGACCACAGCAAACTTCACAGCAGACATGGCAAACGAAATACATGCACAACAAGAAGTCCTGTGTCGCATGGAAGCCGCACTCCTTAACGAAGAATTTACTCTTATATTCCAACCAAAGGTCAGCCTCCAAAACATGCAAATCTGCGGCGCAGAAGTGCTCCTACGCTGGCTTGCTCCAGACGGCCCCATCTATCCAGATGCCTTTATCCCCGTCTTTGAATCCAATGCCTTCATCGCACACCTCGACATGTACGTATTTGATAAAACATGCGAATTTATCAGCAGACATAGAAGCATAATAGGCGCCGTACCTCTTGCTATCAATCTCTCAGGCATGACCGTCCTCCATAATGAGACCTACGAAAGAATCTGTCGATCAATGGAAAAATACGGTGTCAGTGCACGTGAAATAGAAATAGAATTGACCGAAAGCGCTCTTGTCAACGAATCCACTGCCTTCATCCAAGCCATTGAGTCCTTTTCACGACTCGGCTTCAAAATCGCCATTGACGACTTTGGCACCGGCGTCTCCTCACTCCACCGCCTCAGCGCCATGCGTGTCGATGTCGTCAAACTCGATAAATCCTTCCTTGACACACGCCTGCCAAAAAAACGCGGAAGTATCCTTGTCGAAAGTATCATAGATATGCTACACAAACTCAACATCAAGGTCGTCGCCGAAGGCGTTGAAACACAACATCAAGTAGGAATTTTACAAAAAATGCAGTGCGATATCGTACAAGGATATTACTTCTATAAGCCAAAGTACGAAAAAGAATTTATTGAAGTACTCACACAGGCCGAAAGCTATGCAAAAAAACGCGAAACACACGCCGCTTAGTAATTTTTTTGTTTTTTATTTTTTTTCTTGGGGTGAAACTTTTTTTGGGAAAAAAAAGTTTCACCCTGAAGGGCACACGTCCCCCAAACCCCCCTTCAAAAAAACCATCTGTTTAACTAGGTAGTTGGCGCTTTTTAATGGGGAAGACGAAAGATGTTTTGTTATGAATGCCTTGAAAAATTACCTTCTATTTAAGAGTGTTTTTTCTAAACACTCTCGTCAAATGCGCCTTTAGTGTGTTTTATTTGAAAGTTTATTGCTTCCTGAAAGACTTGTGGGACGGGAAACTTTGAGCTAAAATACCATATATGACAACTCAAAGGGGGCGAATATCATGAAAGCATTCAGTCAGAATAAGAATATAGGCCTTAAAATACTTATTATTTTTATACTCGGACTTCTTATGCTTATCCCCATGCTCTTTATCGAAGATATCATCTATGACAGGCAGTCCTATCAAAAAAAAGCTGTACGCTCTATTATCGAACCGCTGGGAGGGGAACTGTATGTTGATGGAATCTATATTTTTATTCCATATACACGCCGATATACTGTCAGTAATGAAAACGGTGAGACAAAGCAACAATATGTGCAAGATTATTATGCTATCGTCGCCAGTGATGTAAATGTTCACGTAAATGCCGACTTGAGTATGCTGGAAAGAGGCATTTTTAAAGCTCCGGTTTTTAATGCCGACATACAAATAAAAGGACAATTTGTAGCCACAGATGCCCCCTTTCATGGCGCTGACATGGAAAATGCAATCCTTTTGATTCCTACGCAAAACAAACAAAACTACAAAAGTATGCCCACCATAACAGTGGATGGCGTACTCCTAAAGGCCGTTGATTCGAACAATCTACCGCGCTCATCCAAAAATATTTTTAAACAAGGCTTTGCTTACCAATTGCACACGGATAAAGCAGCACTCTCTGAGATGATACGACAAGGATTTCACTTTTCAGCGCATTTAAATGTTCAAGGCGGCACAGCCCTTCATATTATGCCAAATTTTGGCGATACAAAGGTTGACATATCTTCAAACTGGGCAGACCCAAGTTTTGTCGGAAAATGGCTGCCAAACTCACGAAAAGTGAACGATGAAGGATTTCAAGCACGATGGGAAATTCCAAGCTTTAACTCACCCCTTGGCACACGAGTATTTTCTCTCTCAGAGCACGATGACACAAACTCATATATCACAACGCAGTTCTTACTTTTAAGCGATAATTATGTACAAAGTATGAAAAGCATCAAGTATGCAATTCTATTCATTTTTGTACCCTTCTTTGCTCTGTTGCTTTGTGAGATTATAGCGAAAAAAGAAGTTCATTTTATTCAATATATATTGATAGGCCTTGCCAATGCCATATTCTACATGCTACTTCTGTCAATGAGTGAATATTTAAGCTTTAATGTGAGTTATTTGATCGGTGCAAGTATGGTTGTCATCTTAACAGGCATGTATGCATACAGCATCTTACGCTCCAAAAAACTTGGCACCGGCATTGCACTTATAGAACTTCTCTCCTATGCCTTCCTCTTCGCCTTGTTACAACTGACAAATTATGCTCTGTTGATTGGCTCATTAGGCATGTTCGGAGCCATTGCCGTCGCTATGTATTGCACCAGAAATATAAACTCTTCTACCCATGCTGCATGATGCCTACAAAGGCAAAACACTAGAAACAGTTTCTCGAAAATATAATGGAGTAAGTATGTGTAATGAAAAGCGTATTCTGTCGACACTGCTCGACAACATAGGAAATACCCCGCTCCTCAAACTTAACAAAATCAATCGCACACAATGTGAAATATACGTCAAACTTGAAAGCCAAAATCCCGCAGGTTCCATCAAGGACAGAATTGCGCTCTATATGATAGACGGCGCACTCGCAACGCACAAACATGACTCTGTGACCCTCGTCGAACCAACCAGCGGCAACACAGGTATCGCCCTTGCCCTCTTATCAGCCGTGCGCGGCTATCGCTGCATCCTCACCATGCCGGAAAGCATGAGCGTCGAACGCCAAAAATTACTGCGTGCTTACGGCGCAGAACTCGTCCTTACGCCTGCGCACAAAGGCATGCAAGGAGCTGTCAATGCCGCAGAAGAATTGTGCAAAGATATCGAAAATGCACTCTATCCAAATCAATTCGCAAACCCGCAAGTGCTCAAGGCACATTATAAAGAAACAGGCCCCGAAATACTTGCACAATGCAAAAAAATCACCCAGGACGCCGTAGCTCCTCCTCTCGACGCACTCGTTGCAGGCATTGGCACAGGTGGCACCCTCTCAGGTAGTGGCCTCTACTTACGAGAACACCTCCCAAACATACGTCTTGTCGCCGTAGAGCCGGCAGAATCCCCCCTCCTCTCCGAAGGACGTGCAGCATCACATGGCATTCAAGGTATCGGCGCCAACTTCATCCCCCCCATTCTACGACGTGATATTTTCAGCGAAATCAAGCCCGTATCCACAGAAGACGCGCTACAAACAAGCCAGTCCCTTTTCAAAGAGGAAGGCATAAGCTGTGGCATTTCCTCTGGAGCCAATGTTTACGCAGCACTGCGCCTCGCTGCACGTCCTGAGATGAAAGGGAAACGGATTGTCACCTTCATCTGCGACGGCGGCGAAAGATATATCTCAACAGCATTGTTTGACACGTCGGTCTAATACTACAGTTGTAGAATTTAGAGAAACGCTGATTTAATGTCTTTTTGTCCTTTAACTGCGTCTCGCGTGCTTCTCGAAATTCGCTTTCCTTGTTAAAGAACAAAAATTCGGTTAAATCAGCGTTTCCTTAGTTTTTTATGAAAAGGCTTGTTTCTCGCCTAACAGCTCTGCCTTCGGCACTTTCGGGCAGGTCCCCCTGTCAAAAAAAACAATTTTTTGACATGAAAAAACAGCTTTCGAATGACACTTGGGTTCACATGGTCATTCGCAGTTTTGAGAGTTTATTACTGCTATTTCAATATTTACAACTGTAGTATTAGACGTTGTCGTCAAAGAGCGAATTTGACGACAGCGTCTAGAAAAACAGAACACTCGTATGAGAGTCTATTTGCACACATGTTCTTTAATGATAGAGTCTATCTCTGCTTGTATTACAGGGTAAGATTTGAGTCGCATTTCATTTATGAGGACAAGTATTGCTTTTGCGTTGCTTATGTGCGTGTTGCCTGTGGGATTTGGGTCGACGCGCTCATCATCAAAAATGACAGCTGTTGCTGTGCCCACACCGCGCATACTCAAGTGATACAGTAAATCGCCCCAGAGAAATTGGCCGCACACAAGTTCAAAGCGTTCGATGGTATCGCCGCGGCGGGAGGATATTTCTTCAATCATTTGAGCTGAGCCAGGTGCAATGGTGCATGAAATCAACATTTCTGGCATGGAGCGATTCGGGCGTAAAATGACATTTGCGCCGAGGCGCGCAACACGTTCACGATTGCTGTCGTTGACAAGTTCAGCGGTCACACCTTTTGTATAATCGGTTTCTTTTTCGATGCGATAGACCATGTCAAAAACGTCGGAATCTGAGCTTAAATCGTCTTCATCTGCAAGCACGTATACGCGTTCTGCGTGTTCTATGCGGATTTTGTCAAAAAACCCGTCTTCGTTTAGGTTTGCATTGACGAAGTGCACACGTTCAAAGTTTTTGCCCCTTTCTGCAAAATAATTCACGACTCTATCATTATAATCCTGCGCACTGTTTACAAGTAGGATATCATTTTCTCCGTATCGCAAAGAGGTTTGCGATTCTTTTACAAAGCGTTCGAACCACAAAAAGTTATTGCGTTGAATACTTTTTGCATTGCAATACACGACAATATGACCATATAGCATAGGAAACCACCTTCCGATTTGTTTTAGCGAATTATACGTTCTAAAAAGGAAGCCTGCCACGCCTATTGTGTAAAAAAAGCGAAATGGCAAATACATAATCATGAGTAAAATGACATACCATTGTGTCACGGTATGTATGGGGAAGTGATCGCCATAGCCCACAGTCGTTGCAGATATCACGGTAAAATACATAGATTTTGAGTATGAAATGGCCACATCTGGCGTACTTAAATTATTGTGCAAGAGTACATAGCCGTAGGATATCACACAAAACTCAGTAATAAACAGCAGCATACTGGCAAGCGGCCTATGAAACATCTTACGTTCTAGTGCATAGTGCACAAAGGAAAGTTTCTTTAATATGCGAAGCCGCAGAGCAGGTGACAGCATAATAACCTCCTTTTTAGGTGCTGTTTCTCAAGAAAGATTTTTTTGAAAGATACTTTGCAAAGTTTGTTTGTTTTGACTCTATCAACAGTATTTTTATGTAAAAGTTCAAAACAAGCTTAGAATCTTCTATTAAAA
>CAYJHT010000028.1:0-11682 GCA_964369615.1 uncultured Desulfovibrionaceae bacterium | reverse complement strand
GCGGGGGGAGGGAAACTTTTTGGCGCCAGCAAAAGTTTCCCTCCCCCCGCAAAAAAAATCTAAAAAATCTTCCACAAGGCCCTTTCAAAAAAACAAATTAGATGACGAGACACCTTGACCCGCACAGCATAAAAAACGTAGTATGGGCAGAGGAGAGGTGCGGCTACTTTGACCGCTTACAGATACAACAACATTCCACAAAGGTATGGGCATGCTTCCAACAATCGTTGACAGAAAAATTACACTCGCCATCGTCGGACTCAGCGCAGCCTACTTAGGCGCAGGCGACAATACAATCATCTCTCTCCCCCTCCAATATTAAGGCTCACATCATGGGAAAAGCACTGCAAATACGTGTAAGCGCGGTCACTTGGGATGAGGCCTTGCTTGAAAAATTGTGGCCGAGACTTTCGGAGCTTGCTTTTAGTATTCCGCAAAGACCCGTCAAAAAAGGTGTCCTTGAAATGACATATGCTCTCGGAGACGGCTTAGAGTTTCTTTCGTGGAGCAAGGAGCGCCGCGAGATACTCGGCGAAGGCATTATCAAGGCTGTAGAGACCGCACGACTCTTAGAGGACAGTATCGCCGCATGGGACCCGCGCAAAGCCAATACATTGAGCGATGCGCTGGAAGATATACTCAGTACGCTGGAAGCGAAGCTTCGCTCATAGCACAAACAACATCATTAGGAGCATATATGCTTAATAAAGTCATGGTTATCGGAAGACTTGGTCAAGATCCGGAATTGCGCTACATGCCAAACGGTTCCCCTGTGTGTAATTTAAGTGTTGCAACGGACGAATCCTATACAGATCGTGAAGGCAATAAGGTTGACAAAACCGAATGGCATCGAGTTGTGGTGTATCAGCGTCAAGCGGAGACGTGCAGTACCTACCTTGGTAAGGGCAGTCTTGTGTATGTTGAGGGGAGCTTGCAGACACGTAAGTGGCAGGACCAGCAGGGGCAGGATCGTTATACGACGGAAATAAAGGCTATGCGTATCCAATTTCTTGATCGCCGTGGGGAAGGGGGCGCGGGTCAGCGTAACCAAGGCGGTTATCAGGGCGGCGGGCAGGGCGGCTATCAGGGTGGCGGTCAGGGCGGCTATCAAGATGGCGGCTATCAAGGTGGTGGACAGGGCGGCTATCAAGGCGGCGCAGGTCAGGCTCCCTATGATACAGCACCAGGCTCCCAAGGCCAGCAAGGCAACACGGACATGGGTTCCCCGTTCCCCTCAGAAGCAAGCGCCATGGACAAGGTTCCCTTCTAGTGTCGTGTAAAATCTGCAAACAAACTTCAATGAAGGGTCGTTTTTAAAAGAATACTTAAAAAACCCCTTTTTCAAATCTCCCATTAAAAATCGCCAACTATCTAGTTAAACAGATGTTTTTTTGAAAGGCTTGTGGGGGAAAACTTTTTTTAGGAAAAAAAGTTTTCCCCCACAAGCCTTTTCAAACAAACTTTAACTCTACACCTGTCATACTAAGGCTTTAGGTAGGCAAAGCCGGCACGTTGTAAATCTACAATTTCTACAATACCTGCGGGTACGATGTTTATGCCGGGGATGAGTTGCTCTGCTTTGAGGTCAAATTTGTTAAGAGCGTTTTGGCATGCTTTGAAGACGACGCCTTGCGCCATGAGTCCTTCGATGGTGGCGATATGTGGGTGGCCTTCGTTTTTCATGAAGTTTACTGCGCCGGCGTTGGCGAGAACAACAACGCTATATTCTTGCGTTGTCAGTGCTTTTTTGTAGTTGGCGATATTTGTTAAAGCCATAGCCATGCGGCCTTCGTCGTTTAAGTCTACGTGGACTAATAAGTCATAGTGCATAGTGTATTCCTCTTTACGGATTATTTTGTGCGGCTTTCAGCTGTCCGCAGGCGGCGTTGATATCTTGCCCTTTGCTTTTACGGATGATTGCCGTGATGTTTCTATCCCATAAATATTGCTCAAAAGCTAGAACTTTTTCGGAGCTTGGCGCTGCGTAGGGGGCGCCGTCTGCGGGGTTGTAGACAATGAGGTTAAGTTTGCCGCGAACTTTTGAGACGAGGCGCACAAGTTCTTGTGCGTGCTCGATGCCGTCGTTGATGCCGCCAAGGAGGAGGTATTCAAAGGTAATACGTTCGCGTGTTTTGAGGGGATATGATGTCAGTGCTTTCATGAATTTGTCGAGGGGCCAACGCGCTGCGCGGGGCATGATGCGTTCTCGTAGGTTTTGGTTTGGCGCGTGCAGTGATATTGCGAGATAGGCAAGGCCGCTTTCGCCTAGTTCTTTGAGGCCTTTTTCGATGCCACAGGTGGAGACTGTGATGCGGCGTGGTGAGAAGTTGAGTCCGTGGTCATCGTTGAGGCTGTGCAGGGAGGCTAGCATATTTTTCATATTGAGCAGGGGTTCGCCCATGCCCATGAAGACCAAGTTTCGTATCATGGGTCTGTCGGGTCGGATATCGCCAAGATATTCTTTTGCGACGAGCACTTGCCCCAAGATTTCTCCGTGCGTCATATTACGTTCAAAGCCCATTGTGCCTGTACTGCAAAATGTGCAGGCCATGGCGCAGCCTACTTGCGATGACAAGCATTGGGTTAAGCGTACAGTGCCTTCTCGCGATTCTGACGGGATGAGCACGGTTTCTACTTGCGCGCCGTCTGCAAGTGTCAGTAAGAATTTGATGGTTCCGTCGCGGCTTGTTTGCACTGTTGTGACTTGTGGCCATAGTATGGTGAGGTTTTGTGCAAGTTTTGCGCGTGTATTCTTGGAGACATTGGTCATGCTGTCAAAGTCTTGCGCGAGTTTTTGCCACAGCCACTGCCAGACTTGTATGGCGCGAAATTTTGGTTCGCCCATGCTCAGCATATATTCTTGCAGTTCTGGTAGGGTCATATCAAGAATATTTTGCATATGCTCGCTCTTTTTTCTTGTAATGTATCCGCATATCACCACCTATGATATCATTTTGTATGCTGCGGGGCGCACAGTTTCCGGCGCGTCGGGGCCTAGAGCTTCGTAGAGTGCGACGACGGCGACTTCGAGTTGTTCTTTGTTTGGTTCGTATGTTGTGAGCATTTGCAAGAGGAGTCCCGGTGCGCGTAGGACGCGTCCTAGGAGGTTGTCTCCCATGCGTGAAGCTGCGTGGATGAGTTCGTAGGCGAGGGCGCTTATGGGAATCATGAGGAGCATTTTGAAGAGAATTGTCACTATGTGTTTGAGTGTATTGCCGTCGGGCGTCCAGATGAGGAAGATTGCGGGGACGAGGACGGCGTGCAGGAGGATAGATATGCTTATGACGAAGAGGAGGAATGTGGTGCCGCAGCGCGGGTGCAGTCGGCTCATGCGTGCAGCTTCTGTGGCGGTGACTTCGCCGCCGCTTTCAAAGGTGTGGATGACTTTGTGTTCTGCGCCGTGATATTGGAAGACGCGGCGAATATCCGGCAGCAAGGAGATGAGTAAGATATACCCGACGAATATGGCGAATTTATAGAGTCCGTCCCACAGGTGGAAGGAGAGTCCGTCTACATCGCCGCCGAGTCCTATCCATTGCATAAGGATGGAGAGCATGTGCGGTGCGACGACGAAGAGGAGTAGGGCAAGTCCTAGGGCGATTATCATGGTGAGGACGAGTTGCCATGTTTCAAGTTTTTCGCTTTCTCCGTCGACGGCTTGTTCAGCGGAGCGGTTCAAGGCTTTGATGCCATTGACGAGAGTTTCTAAGAGGATTGGAAAGCCGCGCAGGAAGGGTTTTTTCAGGAGTGCTATGCGTGTGAGTGAGAACCACGGGTGACGTTCAGCGAGGATATTGCCGTCGGCGTGTCGCACGGCTATGGCATAGGTGTCACCGTGTCGCATCATGATACCTTCCATAATGGCTTGTCCGCCCACGAGTGGGCAGGTTTTTTGGTAGAGTGCCACAAGTATGGCGCGTAAGAAGTGGAGAGTAGGTCGCAAGATGCCCATGAAAACCTCGTTGCAGAAATATGCTTTGAAATATAGTTAATAATTGGTTCAAAAAAAAACCCCTCGGAGCATCACACAATATTTTTGCGTGAGACCATCCGAGGAGTTGACAATCCTTTGGGAATGACCCACGAGGCATCCGTACTCGTTCACGAGTATGGTCTACGCAGGAGGCGTCCTTCCCTCACTCCCCCGTGGGGGAAAAATAAGGATTCTTACTTATCAAACTTTGCATACTTCTTGCGGAAGCGGTCGATACGACCGGCTGTATCCAAGAAGCGTTGCTTGCCTGTGTAGTAAGGATGGCATGCAGAGCAGACTTCCACATGCACTTGTTCGCCCTTGGTGGACAAAACTTCTTCTTTGTAGCCACATGCACAAGTGATGGTGGCTTTGAAAGTTTGGGGATGAAGACCTTTTTTCATAATTACTACCTCGTATAGGAATAGGGGAACAAGATTTAAACATTTTTTTGCATTCTGGCAAGGGGTAAACGGGTGAAAAAAATTTTTTTCTCTCGCGCACTTCGCCTAAAAAAAGCTAATCGTTGAGCATCTATTCATTTTATAGATTTTTTTATGCATATAAAAAGGGCAGAACAAAGGCTCTGCCCTCAGAATATTTAGACCCTTTTATTGGCCTTCGACGTATTCATCGACTTGCGCGGCATTCCCTTTCAGTACAAAGAGTACCAAGAAGACCACAGCCACAACTGCACCGATGATATTAGCAACCATAATCGGCAGGCCAAAGCCCATGGTCGGCTCATAAGAAATATAGCTGAATGTTGCCGCTGTCATGAATGTTGCCGGTAAGGAGGCAATCCAGTGAAAGCGTCCGTCTCTGTAAAGGTAGGCAGCACCTGCCCACAAGGTCAGCATGGCCAGTGTTTGATTTGCCCAGCCAAAGTAGCGCCACAAAAGGTTAAAGTCCATCTGACTCAGTACAGCGCCTATAAGGAACAAAGGCACAGCAATGCCTAGGCGCCATGTTGCTTTAGTTTGCGGGAGTTTGAACATTTCTGCGATGGTCAAGCGAGTGGCGCGAAAGGCCGTGTCGCCTGATGTGATGGGCAATATGATAACACCGATGATGGCAAGCAGGCCACCAAAGGAACCCATAAGCGCATAGGCAGACTCACTCACTACCTTACCGGGACCGCCGGCAGCGATGGTTGTTTGCAGGGCTTCGGGGCTTTCATAGAAGGTCATGCCAACTGTTGCCCATACGAGGGCGATAAAGCCTTCTGCAATCATGCCGCCGTAGAAGATGGGTTTGCCAAAGTTTTCATTTGTCATGCAGCGCGACATGATGGGTGATTGGGTGGCGTGAAAGCCGCTGATTGCGCCGCATGCAATCGTAATAAACATAAGCGGCCACAAGGGCAGACCCTTCGGATGTTGGTTGACCCATTGGGCAGATTCATAGAAAGGCTTGCCACTTGCAATAAGTGTGATGACCATGCCCACAGCCATGATGAGTAAGAGGGCGCCGAAGAGTGGATAGATGCGTCCAATAAGTTTGTCAATAGGCAGGATGGTTGCAAGGAAGTAATAGGCAAAGATGACCACGAGCCAGAACACGAAGTCCATCCACTCGGGGGTGAGGTTGCTGAGGAGCTTTGCCGGAGCTGTCACAAAGACGACGCCTACAAACAGCAAGAGCACTAAGGAAAAGATGCGCATGAACTGTTTGGGGATAGTGCCTAGGGTATAGCCCATAATATTTGGCATATTACTGCCGCCATAGCGAACAGAGAGCATGCCTGCCATGTAGTCGTGCACGGCGCCTGCGAAAATGGAGCCGAACACAATCCATAAAAGTGCAGATGGGCCATAGAGTGCACCCAATATGGGGCCGAAAATGGGGCCGACACCTGCGATGTTGAGAAGTTGAATAAGCCAAATCCGCGCAGGATGCATTTCTGTATAGTCGACTCCGTCTGCTTTTGTCATGACGGGGGTCTTTCTGCTGGGGTCAATTCCAAAGACTTTTTGCACAAAGGAACCATACAAAAGATAACCAAGAACCAAGCTCACACAGGCGAGCAAAAAATACATATAACCGGGCATCTGTCCTCCAAAAAACTGCTATATGCAGGGGGCTTTTCCAAAGCACGCCTGCGCTCCTAAATCATGATGAGATGTTAACTTATTTGTTTTATATAGTAAAGGTGTTGTTTGTGGAAAACTTTTTTTATTTATTTTTATTTTTTTAAAGTCGTGCATTCAACTCGAAAGTGCAACTATCTAGGGCTTGAGAAAAAAGGAGAGGTGTGTCACCCTCTTGCTCTCATTCCCTGCAAGGATAGGAGCACTTATGAAGGCATATACACACCTCTCCAGTGAAGAAAGGTACTACATTTATACGAGCATGCAAAGTGGAAAAAAGGTGCCACAAATAGCCCAAGAAATAGGGCGTGCAAAGTCAACTATATACAGGGAAATTGCTAGAAATAAAGGCCAAAGGGGATATCGGCATAAGCAGGCGCAGACAAAGTACGCAAAAAGGCAGGCCGGTAAAGTAAGGATACGCATTTCTGATGAAGTCTGGATGCGTGTTCGGCGGCTTCTTGAGCAAGATTGCAGTCCTGAGCAAATAAGCGGTATCTTGGCGCTGAAAGGGATTCATGTAAGTCCTGAGCGAATATATCAATACGTTCTTGCAGATAAAAAGGCTGGTAGCTTACTTTTCAAGCATTTACGTTGTCAACGAAGAAAGAAAGCGACGATACAGGAAGCCTGACAGACGTGGCCAAATAAAGGAGAGGCGTAGTATTGACGAACGCCCGTCCATTGTTGATGAGCGGGGTCGGTTGGGCGATTGGGAAGCAGATTTGGTTCTTGGCGGTCAAGGGGGCAATGCCTTTGTGACGCTGGCAGAGCGCAAGACAAGACTTTATCTATTTGAAAAAGTAGAGAATAAATCAGCGTCTGTGGTCACGCAAGGCATATTGAAGTTGCTGAGTCCCCTCAAGGATTCTGTCCACAGCATCACTTTTGACAATGGCAAAGAGTTTGCGCAACATATGGAAATTGCCAAACAACTTGAGGCAGAAACATATTTTGCCCATCCGTATCACTCTTGGGAGCGCGGTCTCAATGAAAATTCCAATGGCCTGCTGAGGCAATATTTCCCCAAAGGGGTGAGTTTAGAGTCGGTTACACGGGATGATGTTGTGAATACCATGCTGAAACTTAACCATAGACCAAGGAAATGCCTTGACTACAGAACGCCGTATCAGGCATTTCTAGATGAGGCAGAAAAAGTTGCACTTTCAACTTGAATGAAAGTCTTTATTTAGAAACAGTCCCTACTACTTTTTGTAATTACCTATTAAGTTTGCTGCTTGTGACATGGCTTGCTGATAGCCTGCAAGGCGCTTGCTCTCTTTGCGAGAGCGTTGCAAGGCTCCCTTGCTGCTGGCTTGTTTTTGTGCTGCAAGGTCTAAGAGACGCTGTTGCATGTCGCGCATTTTTTCTAAGCGCGCGCGGTAAGCATCCTTATCTGCCTCTGTGCGGGCTTCCCATGCTTGAGAAAGCAACCAGTCTCTGCGCTCTGCAAGAGCCACCGCACCGTCAAAATCGTCGCGCTCTAAGGCTTGAAATTCTTGCTCGCTTAATTTTAAAGCAGCGTCTACAAATGCGGCAGATGATGGCATAGGGAATCCTTTTTTTTATAAAGACCAAGGCCTTACAATGCAGTAAAGCCTTGACCTTTTATATACTTTGATAGATGAGCCTTGTTATTGTTGTACAACTTTGCCGACTTCCACTTGTAGGGAAGCTATGATTGTTTCCCATGTGGTAACAACAGGCAAAAACTCATATTCCAAAAGGTCTGCGAGCAAAACCCAATCCTCATCTTCAAGCACTTCGGTCATTTCAAAGAGCAATGCAGAAAATTTTTCATAGCTTTCCTCAAAGACTTTGTCACCTTGCAAATCCAAATGAGATGCCAAAACGCCAATCATACCTATAAAATCGCGTACTACATCAAGTAAATCTTGGAAAAGTTCCAAGGCCTCAGCATCATCAGCTTGGCGGAACATAAGTGCAATATGCTTGCTGCCGCTGGACATGATCTGTACAACCTTTGTCATTTCTCCAATGATATCAATAGTCATCTGGCCGGATGACACAGAACGCACTTCGACACTTTCAATAAACTCAATGTTGATATCTTCTGCTTGGTGAGGATAAATTTCCGAGAATTGCTCTTTATTCACGAAAACGTCTGTCACAACTCGACCCTTCATCAAGTCACCTTCCACCACATTCAACAAGATTTCTTCAAGATTGCTGAAATCCTTGAGTTCTAAACTACTTTGATGACCGTCAATAATTATCATGGTTTCCCTCCACAAAAATACACATAAGATGTTCTAAGCAAGATTGCCCTTGTATTCAAGCAAATTTTGTACCAACAACTTTTTCTCTCACTTCCCGTTATATGCGAAGCATGTCTTCATTGACAACCTTATTCCAATCGCGGATACCATCGCGAAATGATATCACAAAATGACGCAAAACGGAAAGGTCGCCTCCATATTGCTGCGTTGCATGCTGCCATATATGTACAAAACAATGCAAATATTTCCCTTCTTCAAATATCGTCTGAATTTTTTTACTTATCTGAACAATACGCGATCCGGCCTCTGCATGTGGCTTGCGCTCAAAAAGGAGCAATAAACCCTCAAGTAAGTCCAAAAGAGTGGCAAGCTGTCGCAAGTGTGAGGCTAAATCCTGCAAAAAAGCCACAGGAAGCACGCCAGAGGGTCTATATTCACCGCAGAAGGACGCGTCAAAGAGCCGACGATAAAAATATTTTTGCATAGAAAGCCACACACTACGCTCCTCATCCCCGTGCCCTGAAAGGCTTTCAAGCGCTGCAAATCCTTCTGTATCTTGCGATGTGCGCCACACGCGCACATCCGACTGCACACACTGTTGCCACACGCCGTGCTCAATATAATGACTTATAAGAGAAAAAACAAGGTCAGAAGAAATACGCAGGCGGCAAAGCTGCGCGCTTTTGACCGCGCACATATCACCCAAATAGCTTTCTCGTGATACGCACACGTTATTAAAATTGCAAGGATGACACGCAAGAGCAGGCTCAAGGCAACAACAATCTTGCATATAAGGCCCTGTATCGCAAGCCTGTGCAGTAGCAAAAAATAAGCCAAGTACAGGCACAGCCAAGCCAGCCGCAAGATGCATCGTGCCCGTATCATTTGTGACAAGCAGACGTATTTGTGTTAAAATGCCTGCAAGCAGGAGAATATCTGTGCGCCCAACTGCATTTATGTATGGCGGGCTGGACGTATTTTCACCATGCTCTGCGCTGTTCCTTTCCCCATAATACGCCGCAAGCGGCTGCTCAGCAGCTGTGCCAAGAAGAATCGGACAAAGACCACACTCTTCCCAAAGACGACGCCCAAGAGCTGCAAAATGCTCTACAGGCCATTGTCGCCTCACATCGCTTGCACCAAGCTGAAAGGCGACAAAACCCTTCATTTGTACGCCGCTCGCAATTGGACGTGCCGCCGCATCTTGTGCTAAGGCACTTTGCAAAAAATCCTGCGCTCCGCTCATATATTCTGTGGGCGGTTTTTGCAAGCCCCACAAGGGCGCGCCTTTTTCCACACCCGCCATAGCACGAAACACATCAACAAGGTTCATCGGACACGCAAGGCGCTCTGTGCTTGCCGCCTGCAAAAACATTGTCCAAATATCACCCGTTTCACCAAAGCCGTCCTCATCAAGGCCAAAGCCTTCTATGGGTCTGCCCCCAAAAGCCAAGGAGATACGCAAGGACAAAAGCCGCGCGCTGACAGTCGCTGTAGTATTGAGTATCTTATCTACAGAAAATTGTGACACAAGCTGCGCAATGAGCTCATCAAGAGTGTGCACAGCACTGCGCCAATCTCTATCAAGCTTTGCCAAAAATTCACTGCCCGGCACGATGCACACATAGGACAAACCGCGCAAGAGTTTTGTGGCTGGTGCAAAGTTTTGCAAACAGACAAGACCGACAGTATGCCCCTGAGCTTGCAAACCCAATATGACAGGCTGCATCTGCAAAAGATCACCAAATCGCGTCAAATTCATAAGAAGAATATTCATGCACTACCTTTACTGGATATGCTTTGTATTTCATTTTTTGAAGCACTCAAGGGAAAGCTCTTCTTAAGAAAAACTTTCCCTCATAAAAAAAGTATACTGAAACAAAAAGCATACACACGCCCACAAAACTATGCCGTCGTCTCGTCTCCAAGCATGCTCAGAGCAATACTTTTTTCCTTATGCATTCGGTTTCGCACAGAATCTTGCACAGCCTGCGTTGAAGAACCAAACTGCTCGGCGCGTATTGCATACACATTGTTTATAAGCGCCTCTTCAAAATCCTTGCCATGAGCCGGCATCTGCCCTGCCTCTATACCTTCAATATTATTGACGGCGCGACCAAAAATCCGTGCAGCTCCTGTAGGACCGTGCTGCACAGCCGTGCTCCACAAAACCTCCTGCATCGCAGAGGAAATACGATTTTCCTCAATGGGAGTTTTGTTTGTTATCGCCTGCAAAGCAGGAGCATAATGACTGTCATAAATAAATTGCTCTTGCAAAGCACCAAAGCGTTCCGGCTCTTCTGCGGCAAGGCTGCGCCAGACATCTGGCATCTCACCGCTTCTACTGCCTGTATTTGAAGGGCCTGCCTCGCGCAATCTTTGAGCCATGTCAGGTGCTGCCGTATCAAGGAAGTTCAAAAAATTATCCATGCTGCCTACGCGAGAGGCTATCTGATACTTTCCATAAGACGTCCCCCCAACGCGATCGTAACCAATGGCAGAAATACCAGCACTGCCCGATTCAAACTGCGAGGCGAGACTACCTATAGAACCGTCTTCATGCTTTTGTGTCACAGGACGGGTGGGGATATCCGGCGATACTCTCTCAAGACGATTTGAGCGATGCGCATTTGCAAGGGCACCCGACTTAATAGATCCGGACATAGGCGCGCCTGCGATGCCGCCCATGCTGAAACTCCCGATGACCGTGCGCAAATTGCGTACAGCGCCATCATTACGCGCCATATCCAAAAGTGTGCCGCCGCCACCGATTTGTTGCCCCATTTGCTCTAGGGCTTGCATGCGTTGCTTATCAAAATCTGCTTGAGCAATAATATTGGCACGCGCGGCCATATCCTTGGTTTCCGGCGACACAGTAGACATCACCATTCCCATGGGACCTGCCAATTGTTTTGCAAGTTCCGGGGAGATTTTTGGCGAGTCTGCGCCGACATCTTCTTGTTCTTGGAGCACTTCGGCAAAGGGTGTCGTGCCTTTTGATGCGGGTGCTGCCCGACGCAAGGCATTGGTGTCAACAGTTGTACTTGATATAAGACCAGAATTTACTGACATAAGCTTCTCCTCACACGCATCCTGTCAAAATCATTTTTTGCAATCATAAAAATACCTGTCATTACCACGAGCCTGTGGCAATATAGGCACCCTGCAAAAAGAAGACCATGCTATATATTTTCAGAGTTTAGAGAATTTCGCCAGAATTTTGAACAAGCACCGACGCAGCCTTTGCCAAGAAAGTGACAGTTCACGCCCAAAGCATCACGTCATTCCGATTTATTTTTTTGAAAAGGGTTGGGGGAAAGCTTTTTTTATTTTTTATTTTTTATTTTTTATTTTTTCTTGGGGGGAAACTTTTTTTGGG
>CAYJHT010000027.1:0-11740 GCA_964369615.1 uncultured Desulfovibrionaceae bacterium | reverse complement strand
AGACAATCGACGCTCTCGCATGAAAGAATGAAAGTGACCCTTGGTATTTTTTACAAAAAAACTCTGTCTTAATCCTTCTAGTGCCTTGTAAAATCTCAAAACTGTTTTGCTTTTTCTTTTTTGCGAGGGGAGGGAAACTTGTGCTAGCGCCAAAAAGTTCCCCCCCCCCAGCTTGTGAAATGTCCGGGTTAACTCTACACCTGCAATACGAGTCTTGAACGTAAATCTAATATTTTTCCAGAAAAAGACCCTGAAATGTCTTCTTGAAGAGGCTGTATACGGAAACTTTTTGCAAAGATGCATTTTTTTGGTTGACATATTTCTTCGCATGAGCAATGGTTTTTTCGTCAACGGAGTACATGAGATACTCAGAAGCATAAGCTCATGGGTATGTTCTTATAAGGTAGCTCAAGTATTTGTATTTTGTTTTTAATGTCCACGCGTGCTCCTGTTTCTAACGAGCATATACTTAAACAGCCCTTTTTTAAGGTGCTCACGGGGTGTTTATGTCAGAGATTTCTCGCAATTTTTTTATGCAAAATCCCACAGCATTCTGGCGCTTGTTTTTCTCTGCCTCACGTGTGACTCCGGAAACATCTACTGTCACCTTTGACGAAGATAGTTTTCGGCGTTTGTGTGCCTATGGCCTTGCTTCCCTTATGTTGGTACTGCTCTGTGTCAGCATCACCCTCAATGTGATTGAGAAAAATTGGTTTATTGTCCCCCCCCTTAGCGCCGCTCTTATACCCCCCATTTTTTGTCTTGCTTGGCTTGCTGATAGAAGCCGACCTGTCGTTGTGGCATTGGCCTGTGAAGTGTTTACCCTCAATGTGCTTGCCGCTTATATACTACTTATAGCTATGGTGCCTGATGGCAGCTCTCTTTTGTGGATTACGCTCTATCCGCCAGTAGTGATTTTAGGCACAGGCTTGCGATGTGGTTCCATTGCTTTTGCTATTTTCTACTTGCTCCTCCTGTTGCTGTTTTTGACGCCGCTTGAAGTATTTTTGTCTGTACCTGTCAGCACAGCAATACGCTCGCGACTTTTACTCACACTTCTAGGCAGTTATGCATTTGTTGTCTGTATAGAATATGTGCGCCACAGAACAAATCTGGCTTTGCAATGTGCGGTTTTACGCCTTGAGCAAACATCCCTGACAGACGCCCTCACAGGATTAGGAAACAGACGCGATTTTGATAAATTCCTCGCATGGTCAATGGCAAAAACACGCCGTAAAGATGAGACATTTGCTCTTGCACTCATGGATATTGACCACTTCAAAAAGGTGAACGATACCTATGGACACGAAATCGGCGACCAAGTCTTGCAACATATTTCTAACCATGTAGGCACACAAATACGCACTGCCGATCGCCTCTTCCGATGGGGCGGTGAAGAATTTTCCCTTATCATGCCAAACACAAGTCTAGAAGAAGCTATGGCAGGGGCAGAGCGTATCCGAAGCCATATAGAAAAAACACCCTTCGTGTTGGGACAAGAAAAAATTTATATAACCATAAGTATCGGTGTCTATGCTGGCTCAGAAAGCGCCGATGCTAAAAAACCCCTCACCATCGCCGACCAGTGTTTATACAGAGCCAAATCTACCGGACGCAACAAGGTTTTTGGCGGAAGTTAGCCTTGTGCATGCTGAAGGGCGCTCTTTCGCACGACAAAGGTGTGCACTGAGTTCTTGTACGAAAGCCCTATGCCCACAGTTCACATCCTGTTAGACGCGCATGCTGCTCCTAAACATGTATGCGCGCACGATATAATCCTTTATTGGGGCGCTGTGCCTGCGTCGCCTGCCAACAATCATGCATCTATCCACTCTTTGACAGAATATTGCGCAAAGCACATGCTCTCCTTACGCGCGGAATTTACAACCTTCATCTATGATCTCGGCGGCGTACAGATAAAAGACTCGCCATTACACAAACATATGCAAGCCGGAGACACTCTTTCCATGTGGTGGTGCTCGCTTCTTTTTGAAAAGCATCCGCAACTTATGCCCGAGTTGACAGACATATTCACGTTGCGCGCAGTGGAGCGTCTTCTTTCGCAAAGGGATTGGGACGCCATGCACATCTGCGGCAAGGCGCGTCATAATCATACTGCCATACGCGATATTTTACGGACATTTTGCCAAGCTAAGGGGAAAATATGGCATGCTACAAGGCGGCCTTACTTGCCCCTTTGGCGCCGTCCTCACTCTCTGCTGCGACATATGTATGTGATGCTTCCCTTTGTGTGCCAAGCCCTTATACGCTTCACACATTGGCTATGGACGGTGCGGCGCCTTATGCCCACGCCTTCCTCGCCAACGCAAGACGTCGAGACCAAAAACACTGTGACAATCGTCGCCTATTTTCCGCACGAAAACGCGCATGAGCGCTTCCGCTCCCCCTATTGGAAGCCCTTACAAGAACTGTTGCAAGAAGAGGGACAGCGTTCTATTCATTGGCTTTTTGTGCGCATCACGACCGCTCATACCTCCTTGCGCCAAGCCGTGCATTTGTGCCTGCGCTATACGGCCTTACAAAATGAGGGGCGTTCCTTTCACTTTATGGAATCATTCTTAAGCATTTCGCGTATATGGCATGCTTTATGGCGCTTTGTGCGCCTTGCAATCAGCACTTTTTCCCTTGAAAGGCATGTGGCGCCTTTTTGTCACTTTGAAAACAAGACAACATCTCTAAATTTTTGGCCTTTATTGCGTAAAACATGGCGTGAAAGCTTCCAAGGATGGCGATGCCTTGAACGATGCTTGCAACGTCAAGCCTTGCTTGGCTATGCGCAGTGGTCGGGCGCGCAAGACTGGACGCTTTTTCCGTGGGAGAATTGTCCGTGGGAGAGGATGTTGGCTGATTCAATACGCACGCGTCGGCATAAGAGAAGCTCGAAAACGCAAGATGCTATTTATGCTGTGCAGCATTCCATGGTGCGTCCTGCGGATTTTCGTTATTTTGATGATGCCCGACTTTTTACAAAAGCCGATATCTCATTCTTGCCCGACAAGATTTTTGTCAACGGACAACATGCCTACGCGCAGTTGGTAAAGGCTGGCGTCCCGCCTACATTCTTGCACATAACAGAGGCATTGCGCTATACACATCTAGTCGGTGCATTGCCCTACATCTTGCCACAAAAAGCCGCCGTAAAAAAAATACACCTCATTGTTTTGACGGGTTTTTTTCATCAAGAAACACGTGCACACATGCTTTTACTGGAGGAAGTTGCCCGCCTTTTAGCACAGGACGCGCGCATTTCCATAAAGTCGCATCCTTATTGTTCACCTGATATGTCG
Organism: uncultured Desulfovibrionaceae bacterium; assembly: GCA_964369615.1. GTDB lineage: Bacteria > Desulfobacterota > Desulfovibrionia > Desulfovibrionales > Desulfovibrionaceae > CAYJAD01. The sequence goes on along the minus strand of CAYJHT010000027.1, from coordinate 8,432 downwards.
CTCTATCCCGTCGCCTCTGCCCGCGCCCATATTTTTCACGCTTCCCTAGCACATCTTCTGCGTGATGCGGTTCAAGACAAGGACGCACTCACGATAGTATGGACGTCAAATTCAACAACAGCGGCAGTGGAAGCGGCACTCATGGCTTTTCCTGTCATCGTGCAGGCACCGGAGAGTGCGCTTGACCTTTGTCCCTTGTATGGTCTGCCCTCTCTTTACTATGCGCGAAAGGCGCAAGATATTCTACGCATGTGTGCTCATCCGCACCCTATGCACCTTTCGCAGGAGTATTTTTGTTTGCCTACATCTTCCGATTTTTCGCACTCGCTCAAGCAGTGGAAGCACTCGCTAAGCTGTTTTTAAATAAAGATATTTTGTCCTTTCTAAGATCCTTGTGGGGGGAAAGCTTTTTTCCCCACAAAAGGTTTCCCCCCACAAGTCTTTCAGAAAAAAATTAGAATGCCGTGACTACAAAATACCTCTACAAAAAGTTTCCAACACAAAGTAGGCACGCATGGAGAGAGGCAAGCAGGAAGGGGGTAAGAGCGTCAGTAAGGAGACGAGGGGCATCTTGAGGGTAGGCTTTGTGGCATGGCGCAAGATGGCGCGCGCTTCTCGTGGATGGCCTTGTTGCCAGAGAGCTATGGCCTTGTGGAGCGTGACGCGGCTGTGCAACATGTCGCGCGCTGCCATGTGTGCCGTATTGTGGACGTCAAAGTTGGCTTGGTGCTTCTTTAGTATGTATGACGTTTCCTTCCAAAGGCTTTCTATGTGCTGGAGGGTTGTGTTGCGCGTGTGCAAATGCCAACAGGTCAGCACATCGTCCACATAATCACACTCCCAGCGCTGCGAAAGAGTGTAAAAGAGTTCAGCCTCTTCACAGATTTGAAGATCCTCATCAAAATATTGCAAACCCCTGTCAAGCTCGTCTAAGGCCGCACGACGAATCATAACAGATGACATAGCCATCCATTGGCGCATGACAAGTTCGGGAAAGACAGCGCCGCGTGCGGGGGCAGATTTGCGGAAGACGCGTCCTAGTGATGTCTCGCCGTGTAAAATTTCTGTGTCTGTACATACGAGGGCTACGCGCGAATTGGCGTTCATTATAGCGACTTGCGCACTGAGTTTTTCCGGTTGCCATAAGTCATCGCAATCAAGGAAGGCGATATATTCACCGCGTGCTTGTTCTATGGCTTTGTTGCGTGCAGCGCCGAGGGGGCAGGTTGTTTCTGTACGAAATGGTCGGATGATGGGACCGTATTCACGCGCATATCCTTGCACTATGGTGACACTGTCATCGCTTGAGCCATTATCCCAAAATACGATTTCCCAATCGGTAAAATCTTGGGCAAGGACGCTCCAGAGAGCTGTGTCGAGAGTTGCGGAGCCGTTGTAGCAATTTATAATGACTGACACACAAGGGGGGTGGGTGTCGTCGGGGATGAAGGCACCAAAGGATTCTTCGGACGTGTCTGGTGACTCTTCTAAATGCGAGGTGTCAAGGTAAGACTCTTCTAAATGCGATGTGTCGAGTACAGAGGCGTCAGAGAAAGGCGCGTCCATTGCATCCGGCGCAAAGCTTTCGGTATCATGACCAGACGCCGCAAGGATAGACTCAGCCTGAAGTACAGCATTCGCGTCCTGAGAAGGCACAGCATTCGCGCTTGCTTCAAGCAAGGTGTCGTGCTGCAAGGCATCGCTTGCAGGTATGATGGCGTCATTGTTAGACATATTTACGCGCTATTTCCTTAAATAAGCATGTCAATACCAGTGCCTGCCGGAGCAAGTGCTGATTGCGTGACAGCGCTGTTTTGTTGCATTCTATAGGCAGCGTGTGCCTTATCAAGCGATGTGGCAGCGGGGGCTAGTGCTGCTGAGCCGTGGCCGACATAGAACATAGAGTTACTTGATGAGACGATGCTTAATGAGGAATCACGGAAAAAAGCGAGTCGCGTCGCGGAGCTTGTGGACTGGGCGTTTTGTGTTGCGAGTCCGGATGCCGAATCACTTGCCTGAGCGTGTATGGCATTGGTGTTTAGGCGTGCGTCAGCGCCATAGAGTCCCTGGGATTGGGCGAGACCTTGGGATGAGCTTGCGCCATTAACTGCCGCATCTGTCCCTGACTGTGCGCCGGATTCTTCTGCCTCTGCCTCGTTCTCGGCTCGTTGGTCGCGCTGTGCCTGCTGTGCCATAGCTGATGCCTGCGCTGCGACGCTTTGGTCTTGCGCGGAAGGATCAGCAGGGGCAAGTGCGGCGGCACGAATGGTTCGTGCTTTTTTCTCTGTAGCTTCGGGGTCACCGGGGATTGGGCTGACATCAAGGGAGACAGAGCCGCCAATGGCGTACATTTTATCATCCGGCCCCTTGGTGTAGGTATAGTTGGCGCCGCCTTGTGCATAGCCGCCGCTTGCGGCAATGTGGGCTTGTTCGTGCGCACGTACTTCGCGGTCACGTGATTGCAGCTTGCGTACAGCATCTTGGGCTTCCTTGCTCAATTCCACAGAATCGACCGCAGTATTGGCAAGAGCGGTGGAAAAGCTCTGGCGTCCGCCTCTCTGGTCGGAATTTTGCTGTGTAAATGACCCAAGAGAAACATCAATGCTTGGGGTGCTATTTAGTGTATTAATTCCATCTATTCCCATATACCACCTACACTTTTTAAAAAAGTCTGTTTATTCTGTGCTCATGTAAAGACGCACAATCTCTGTGGTCTTATCGGCAAAAGTCTAGAAAGCTTAAGGGGGAGGCTATTCCTCTGCGTCGAGTTCCCCGTCAAGCTCCTTATCGTAAAAATTATACGTGCCCTTTGTCAGCTTTGAGCGATACAGCGCTTTGTCAGCAAGCTTATAGAGTTCATCATAGGTTGCGCCATCCTTGGGATAAAGGGCAATACCCACACTGCAAGAGATACTGACGCGCACATCACCATCTTCAAAGGTTTGGCGGAAAAATTCCATGACCACATCCATTTTTTGCAGAAGTGGGCGCAATTTTGGCATATTTTTTACATATACGATAAATTCATCGCCGCCAATACGTCCTACAATGTCGTCACTGCGGAATATGCTGGAAAGTCCGGAGGCAAGGCGTTTTATGACAGTGTCGCCCATGGCATGGCCTAGGGAGTCGTTTACTTGTTTGAAATTGTCAACATCAATGATGCACAGTGCGCCGCGTTTGCTAGGATCGCCGAGTATTTCGCGTTGTACAAGCTCGCCCGTGGCAGGTTTATTGAAAAGTCCTGTGAAGGGATCGCGCTGGACATCGTCGAGTAATTTATTGAAAGCGCGTGTTTCTTCATCGACATTTTCAATTTTTCCTATAGCTTTTAAGCTATTGTCACTGCTATCGACCCATGCTACTTGGTTCACCTTGCACCAGAACCATTGTTCCGCCGCTGAACGGATGCGCAAGAGCGCTGTTGCTGCGCCGTGCGAGGCTTGCAATTTGTATTGCATGGACATGAATAAATCCATGTCTTCCGGGTGGATAATGTCAAGATCGATAGGATAATAATTTTCTTCATTTTGTTCGGGCACCGGATAGCCGAAGGTTTTGAAGAAATGTCCGCTGGCACGCAGGATATGCGTTGTCAAATCGTATTCATAGAGAACGCTTTCTGAGATTTCAAAAAGGATTCGATAGCGTTCCGTCATACGTGCTTCGCGTGCTTGAACGCGTTTAAATTCGCTGGTATCTATGACCATGCACCAGTACCAACGTCCTGTTTCGTCTTCCATGACACGGGTTGTGTCTGTCACCCAGACTATATTGCCGTCGTGGGTTTTCAGTCTGTATTCAAGGTGCACGATGCCTTGTTCAACGGAGAGCAATTCTCTTTCTAGGAGGTGTTGATCTTCCTCGTGAACGAAGGAGCGCCATTGATTTTTATAAATTTTTTCCATTTCGGCAGAGCTTATGCCCAAGATTTCCAAGAGCGAGCCGCTATAGTGTACGATGGTCCAGTTTTTGTCGTCAAGACATCGCATGGCGCCGCCGGGCAGGGAGTTTATGAGCATTTGCAATTGCTGTGCATAGGACTGCAAGACGGTGCTTGAGCGTCTTTGTTGCATGGTTGTGTATATGGCAAAGCCGAGGAAGAGGACGAGCCAGACGGTTATGGTGCCAATGACGAAGAAGATAATTTCTTGTATGCGTCCGCGCGTGATTTTGACGGGGAGCAGCGTCACGACGACCCAATCTTCGTTGGGCATGGGGGCAAAGCTCATGTAATGTTCTTCGCCGTGGAGGAAGAGGTTGCGTAGTGCGACAGGTTCTGTGTAGCAGATTTTTTTTAAGTCCTCGATTTGTTGGGGTGAATTTGGTGAGGATTGTATGAGTGTTTGGAAAAAGTCAAAGCCTGCGCGCATGGTGCTGTCGGTTGAGTTGATGATGACGCCCTTATTATCGATAAGAACGTAGTCTACTTGACCTGCGAGGTTATTGTTTGCTACGAGGCTGCGCAAAAGATTGTAGTGACTGCCTAAAAAGAAGAGTCCTAGGTATTCATTTTCTGTTTTTATGGGTGCTGTGATGATGCTGAAGTTTTGGGCAAAGCCATCATCATAGGCGATTGCGGGGGAGACGCCCTTTGCGACTTGGAGTTTTTGAATTGTTTTTGTGTCGAATGTAATGGCTTTTCCGTGGTCAGCTAGGGAGACGACTTCTCCTTGTGGTGTTATGATACCAAAGAAGCGATAGCGTTGGAATATATCGGAAGTTTGTAAGATTTGCAGAGTTTTCAGGAGATTATCTGGTTGAAAGTCAGGACTTTTCGCGAGGAAGTTTGCAAAAGTTTGTGCGTGCGCGACGGAGTTATCAATATAAAGGTGTGCGACATTGGCAAGCCCCACCGCCATACTGTTGAGCATGACGCCGGAATTTTGCCTATACGTCTCTTCAAGTCGACGGGTCAACACAAATACTGTCATGGCCAAGATAATGGCAGCGACCATGAACGCGGCAATCACATATTGCGGCCTTGATTTTATCCTTTTTGCAACCACGGCATCCTCACACTAAATATTGCAATATATTGTCAAAAACAGCCTTTCAATCGCACATATTCTGCAGAGATGAGGCAGAGAAAAATTCTTTAGAAGTATTTTTTCTGTCCGAGCGAAATCTAGGAGGCGAGTTCATTTATGGCTGTTTACACTATGCATAAAAAAAATACAACACCTATAGGGTCCGCATTCAAAAAAAATTATACAATATAATTAAAGACTTGCTAATGTGAAAAAAAAATATAAAATAACTTGACAAAGAAAAACTTTAGCCGTAGAGTGCTCGTGCTTTGCGGCGAAAGCTGGACTTTTAGCGAGCAAGTGCTGATTCATGTATTGTAACGCTCTTTTTGAGAGACGCCTCTTGTGTGCGCGCATTTTGTGAGCGCCATTTGTGCGGATGGATTTTTTTGAATGGACAGCATCTTTGCAAAAAGGGCAAGGGCATGCGCTTTCTTCACAAGGAATGTTGCGCGAGGGAGTTTTGAACGGGTTTTTGCCTAGTTGAAATATCTTTACAGGATATTTTACACGAAATACCCTCCCCACGCGGATTTTTCCGGTGTGCTACAAGTGCGGAATATACATTCCGGATACAGATGCCAGATTGAAGAAAGAGCCTCTCCTTTGTGCATATATTGTACGCGCCTCACGTGCGCACAATATAGGTTTCAGATTTTCAACATCCTGATGCAGAACATCTGTTCACAAAGGGGTGGCCTTGAACAAGGCCCCCTTTTTTTGTGCCGCAAGGCAAGACGCAGCGTTGACATGTAATTTTTAAGAAGTATTTGAAAAAAATAAAAGTATTTGAGAAACATGACAAAAACACCACTCATTGTGACGCTTGAGCAACTCGCTTTGCCCATAATCCACTCTCAAGGTCTCGAACTCTGGGGCATGGAACTTTTGCAGTCTGGTCGGCCGATTTTGCGTATCTTTGTGGATACGGCGCCGCATACGGAGATGGCAGAGCCTCAAGAAGACAGTGCACCTATCCCCGTGTCTGTGCAAGACAATGAGAAAACCAGTGAGCAAAGCTGTGTAACACTGCGAAATTCCGCAAGTATTGACCAATGTGCCAGAGTCTCTCGTATGCTTGGTCTCGTTCTTGAGGTAGAAAATGTCTTTGCAAGCGCATACGTCCTTGAAGTCTCCTCCCCCGGCCTGTCGCGCCCATTTTTTCATGTAGAGCAGCTTCAAGCCTTTACAGGAGACACTCTCGAAATCGTGCTGACAGAAAGCTTGTCGCATGGGCCTGAGTCCTTGCACGGACGCAAAAAGTTTTCGGGGGTCTTATTGTCAGTAAATGCGGCAGAGGGCAGTTTTTGTCTGCGCGTGCCTGACATGAAGGGCGAGCAGCACAGCCTTGAGCTTATGTGGCATATGGTGCGAAAAGCACACAGAGTCCACGTTTTTGTTGTTCCGGAAAAACCCGGAAAGCAACGTAAAAAGGGCGCATAGTCCCCCAAATTTTATAAAGCCTCATAAAAGCCGAAAAGGCTCAATAAAGGGCGAGATAGTGTTGTATAGTGTGACCACCGATTGGCGCGTGGGATAAAAGAGGATAGCCGGAGGCATCATGAACCTTGAATTGAAAAAGGCCATAGACCAAATAAGTAAGGACAAAGGCCTTGACCGTATCATGCTTATTGAAACACTCGAAGAAGCCGTGCGTACCTCTGTCCTGCGCCGCTTTGAAGATGAAATTGATGTTGAAGTCAGCTATAATGATGAGACGGGCGACATTGAAGTTTATCAATTTAAGACAGTTGTGGAAGATGGCGACCTTGCTAACGAGGATACGCAAATAGAATTGGAAGATGCAAGAAAGCATGACGCTTCTGTGCAACTTGATGACGAAGTGGGTTTTCGCCTGAAAATGGAAAACCTTGGACGCATCGCAGCCCAATCTGCCAAGCAAGTCATCATCCAACGCATGCGCGATGCAGAGCAAGGCATCATTTATGACGAATACAAGGAACGTATTGGCGAAATAACCTCGGGTATCGTGCAGCGTCGCGACAAAGGCGGCTGGGTCGTCAACCTCGGACGCACTGAAGCCATACTGCCCCGTGATGAACAAATCCCCCGTGAACACTACAAACGAGGCGACCGCGTGCAAGCCATTATTATGGAAGTACGCCGTGAAGGCCGTGGCCCGCAAGTCGTCATTTCTCGTGCGCATAGGGATTATATGGCGGCGCTCTTCCGCCGTGAAGTTCCGGAAGTAGACGACGGCACCGTGCAAATTATGGGCGTTGCCCGTGATGCCGGCTCCCGTGCCAAGGTGGCTGTCTTGTCTCGCGAAAGAGATGTGGATCCTGTGGGCGCCTGTGTGGGTGTGCGTGGTTCACGCATTCAAAACATCGTACAGGAATTGCGCGGCGAACGTATTGATATTGTGGTGTGGAGCGCAGACATTGCCTCCTATGCACGCAATGCACTTGCACCTGCTCTTGTGTCGCGTATCATTGTGGATGATGAGTCGAGCCTTTTGGAAGTCATTGTGCCGGATGATCAACTCACCAATGCTATCGGTCGCAAGGGGCAAAATGTCAAACTTGCGGCGAAACTCTTGGGTTGGAAAATAGATATATTTACGGAAACTCGTTATAATGAAGCCAATGCCATTGGTCGTGGCCTTGAGCAATTGGCCTCTGTTGCGGAAGTTTCCATTGAGGTTCTTGTGTCTGCGGGCTATTCGACAGTGGAAAAACTGTGCGAAGCGGCAGACGAAGACTTGATGGAAAAGCTGAACTTGAGCGCATCTCGCGTGGCAGATTTGCGTGCGGCTATATTCTTCTTGGCTGAAAAGCCTGCACCGAGCGAGCTTTCGTCGTCGGTCAAAGAGGTTGATGTTGAAACCGATGTTGAGCTTGAAGCCGATGTTGAGGTTGAAGCCGAAGCCGAAGTTGAGGTTGAAGCCGAAGCCGATGTTGAAGCCGAAGCCGATGTTGAGCTTGAAGCCAAAGCCGAAGCACAAAACACAAACGATACATCCACGCAAACACAACACACAAACGAGTAAAAAATGCCGCACCTCCCCATCCGCTCCTGTGTCATCTGCCGCCAACGCTTTCCCAAAAAGGAACTTGCGCGTCATATCATCAGCAGCGAGCACGAGGGGAGCGGTGAAAATATAAGTGATCAAGTGTCATATACAAGGACGCTACATTATGATGAGCGTGGTGTTTTGCCCGGAAGGGGACACTACGTCTGTGCGCGTGAATCGTGTAGAAAAAAGTTTGCCTCCTACACAGGTTCGCTAAAAAAACGCCGGTCAAAGCGCGGAAAATAAATATTAACCACCGAGCAAGATACTGTTTGGCGAAAAAATGCGCCGCCGGCAAAGCGTGTGCTTAAGAGGGTGTAAGGGGGTACGAACGTGACAAAGGATACCATGACCGTAAAAGAATTATC
>CAYJHT010000026.1:0-11783 GCA_964369615.1 uncultured Desulfovibrionaceae bacterium | reverse complement strand
TCCCATTAAAAAGCGCCAACTACGAGTTAAACAGATGGTTTTTTTGAAGGGGGGTGTGGAGGGAAACTTTTTTTTCCCAAAAAAAGTTTCCCCCCACAAGCTTTTCATTAAAAAACAAATCTTTGAAAAACATTTGGGAGGGAACTTTTTCAATAAGGCATTATTTATGTAGGTCTTCTTCTTTGTCGGCAAAGTCTGCGGCAATTTGGATGAAGACATCTTCTATGGCTAGGAAGGCGTCTACGACATCTGGTGCGAATTGTGTTGCGCGTCCTTCTACTATGAGTTGTTTTGCTTTTTCGTGAGGCATGGGTGGTTTATAGACGCGTCGGCTGGTGAGTGCGTCGTAGACGTCGGCTACGCTCATGAGTTGAGCGGGCAGTGGGATTTCTTCTGCGGCGAGTCCGCGGGGGTATCCTTTGCCGTCCCAGCGTTCGTGGTGGTTGAGTGCGATTGTGCGTGCGATGCGTAGGAAGGAGTCGGAGCCGAGTTTGGAGTCTGCTGTTGAGAGGGCATCGCGTCCGCGCAGTGTGTGTTGTTTCATTTGTTCAAATTCGTCTTCTGTGAGGCGTCCGGGTTTTTGCAGTATGGCATCGGGGATGCATACCTTACCTACGTCGTGGAGTGGTGCGGAGAGGTAGAGGAGTTCGATAGTTTTTGCATCGAGTTTATCTGCGTAATTTTCCCATTCTGCCATATGTTCGGCGAGAACTTTGACAAATTTTTGTGTACGTTTAATATGCATGCCTGTTTCGGGGTCACGCCATTCGGCGAGGCTTGCCATGGCTTCGATGGTGGCTTCTTGTGTCAGGCTGAGTTCTTTTGTGCGATCTTTGACGAGGTCGTCGAGTGCGTCGCGGTGTTTTTTGAGTTCGAGTTGGTTATCGACGCGTGTGAGTACGAGTGTTGAGCGGAAGGGTTTGCTGACGTAGTCCACCGCGCCGATGCTCAGGCCGCGAGATTCTTCTTTTTCATCGCTTTGCGCGGTGATGAAGAGGACAGGGATATCGTGTGTACGGGGAGATTCTTTGAGTTTTTGGCAGACTTCGTAGCCATCCATGCCGGGCATGATAACATCGAGGAGGATGATATCTGGTTTTGGTGCGGTGGCTTTGCCGCCAACTTCTGTGGGGGAGCCGTTGGCAAGACGCAGTGCGTCTTCCCCATTTCTTGCAAACATGACGGTATACTTATCTTTTAACAGTTCACCAAGGATGCGTATATTCTCAGGGGCATCGTCCACGATGAGCACACGGCTGCGATCTTTTTGTGGCGTCAGCAAAAAGGGTGGGGTCCCTGTGTGTGCGGATGCAGTTGACATGGTCATAATTTTAACTCCGTGGTAAGAGGGCGGTTTCAAATGTTTATTTCTTTTTCACCGCATCAGCCATGGGTTGAGCCATAGCTGTGGCCATTTTTTTGAGCAATGCGCTTTGCGCTTGTACCATTGTGGTATATGTAAGGCCTGCTGGCGCTTTGTCAACAAAGGCGCCGCTCACAAGGACTGTATCGTACCTGCTGCGTACTGTCCAGCGTGCATCAAGGACGACGTCGCCATTGAGTGGGCCATCAAAGCGTTGTATTTGTACGAATATTTGCCAAGGCCCTAGGCTGTCATCATCAAGTGGTTGGAGGAGGACGCCTTGGTCGATGAGCAGTGGTGTGAGGACTTCTGCCATGACGCGTCGAGTTCCGCTGCTTAGGGATTCGCCCCATGAGTCAAATTCTGCAAGGAGTAAGCGCACGCCGTCTGCTTCTCTGGAGACGAGGGCATCGCGGTCAAGATATTGAGGTATATCGATTTGTCGTAGTTGCATTTTTGGCATAGAGTTCTTTTTTTTGCCATTTGTGTTATCGAGTGCCATGACGGGTGTTGCTTCTCCGCTGTCGAGTACGAAGAAAGTGGGTGTGGCACTGCGACCGCCGCAGGCGGTGAGTAGGCACAGGCACAGCAGGGAGAGAGATAGGTGTATAAGTTTTTTCTTTTGTAGCATTATCTTGCTCCTTTACCTAGCAGAAGGGATTCTGGTTGACGTTCGAGCATATCGGCAAGCTCACGGAAGGAACGCGCGGCGTGCGCGATTTCGCCCATGGTTGAGTGTAGTTCGCGCAAGGTGCGTGAATTTGGGTCTACAATGGCTTCGGCAGAGGCGACGACTTCTTCGAGTTCTTTTGCGAGAGCTGCAAAGCTTGTCATGGCGAGTTGGAATGCGGCCATAGCTTCGGGGAGTTGTGCGTCGAGTGTGGCGCTGGTATCGCCTATGGCATTGAGCATGCGTTGCAAGTCATCGCGCATGGCTTGTGCGCCTGCGGTCAGTTCTGCGGTATTTTCAAAGGTGAGTCGCACAGCGGCGAGAGCTGCATAAAGGTCTTTGTTTGTAGTGAGTTGCGCAATGCCATTGAGAGCTGCATTGAAGGATTGCGCCATGGCTTCAATGGGGAGTTTTGCGAGTGTGCGTTGGATTTCGTCGAGTGGTGAGGGGACAGTGGGGATTTCGTGGGCGTGGTCTGTAGAGTGATATCGCGCGGGTGTTTCGGGGAAGAAGTCGAGTTCGACACGATATTGCCCTGTGATAAGGCTTTGTAATTGCAGGCGTGCACGCAGGCCACGTTGTATCATGCGGCGCATAAGGTTTGTGCGTTCGCCCACGGTCATTTTATCTGTGGAATTGAGGGAGACAATGCTGTCTGCACTTACTTCAATATAAACGGGAATGGTGACCCCTTCTGCCTGTCCGTCTGCCACAAGCAGAATTTGTGTGACTTTGCCAAGGGGGACACCGCGAAAGACTACGGGTGCGCCTATGGCAAGGCCACTTACAGAGCCGTCAAAATAGAGGACATAGTCGATTTCTTCTGTAAAGAAGCTTCTGCCGCCAAGCAGAAAAATACCTGCGATGAGGAGAAATATACTCCCAAGGACGAAGGCGCCCACCTTTGTTTTACTGACTTCTTTGCTCATGCTTTTTCATATCCTTAAAAAACTTTTTTATACTGTATGGCCACGGGTTAAAAAGCGTATGACGGCTTCTGGCGTGGCGCTGTCGTGTAGCATATCGTGTGGATTGCCTATGGCGGCGACGGCGCGTGTGTCTGCATCTAGGTACATGGCTGTGTCGGCTATGGCAAAAAGAGATGCAAGTTCGTGTGTAACGACAATAAATGTTTTATTGAGGGTTTCGCGCAGCTGTAAAATCAAATCATCAAGGAGTCTTGCGCTCACAGGGTCGAGGCCTGCCGACGGTTCGTCTAGGAGGACAACATCCGGATCAAGAGCAAGTGCGCGGGCAAGGCCTGCGCGTTTGCGCATGCCGCCGCTTATTTCTGAGGGATAATAGTCCCCAAAGCCGGTGAGTCCTGCAAGAGCGAGTTTGAGCTCTGCTTGCTCGCGGATATCTGCGGCGGACAAGTCTGTGTATTGCTGAAGTGGGAGCGCCACATTTTCTGCAAGTGTCATAGAGCTCCACAGTGCGCCGCTTTGAAAAAGCACGCCAACGCAGCGCATAACCTCATGTCGGACATGCTCCGAACTTCCCCAAAAGTCTATACCATTGTAATGGATAGCGCCCTTGGCAGGCGTTTTTAAGCCCATAAGGACGCGCAAGAGCGTGCTTTTTCCGCAGCCACTGCCTCCCATTATAATAAAAATTTCACCTTTTTGCACGGAAAATTGCACATTACGCATAAGGACAAAGTCGTCATAACCCACTTCAAGGTCGTATGCCGAAACAATGCCGTCCGTATTTTTATGAGTATTCATACTTGCAACACATTACAAATGATAGTGATAATAGCCGTCACCACGATGATACCCACAATGGAGTTGACGACCGCCGATGTCGTAGAAGTGCCTACATCTGCCGCACTGCGTCCGCAGCGCATGCCTTGATAGCATCCGGCAATAGCGACTACAACGCCAAAACAGGTGGCATAGACGAGGCCCACTAAGGTATGAGAAAAGGGGACCATTTTTGTCGTGGCATTGATATATTCCATAGCGCCGATATCAAGCATGGTGATTCCCACTAAGAAGCCACCGAGTAGACCCATAAAATCTGCATAGAGTGTGAGAAGAGGTGTCATAAGCGTCAACGCAATGATGCGCGGCAGGACTAAGAAATCAATGGGGGATATGCCAAATGTTTTTAGTGAGTCAATTTCTTCGTTTACTTGCATGGTGCCAATAAGAGCTGCATAGGCCGCGCCCATGCGTCCGCTCATGACAATGCCCACCATAACGGCGCCCATAACACGCAGCATACCAATCCCTACAAGGCCTGCCACATAAATTTGTGCGCCGAATTGGGTGAGCTGAACAGCGCCCACAAAAGCAAGGATGAGGCCAAAAAGGAGGCTCGTAATGGAGATAATGGGGAGCGCTTCTGCACTGCATTCTTGCATGGCAGCAAAGATATCTCGTGCGCGCACGTCCGCCTTTCCTTTAAAAAAGCGTCCCACAGATAAGGCCGTTTCGCCCACAAATGTTGTAACATCGCCCACAGCCCTAGGCACAGCCAAGGCAGCTGCGCCAAGTCGCGATAAAAAGCCGTGCTGTTGACGGTCGCGTACAGAGCCATCCTTTGCCGCTACTGCAAAAGACATACTCAGAAGCTTTTGCAAACCCTCGGGCAGCTCGTCTACAGCAACAGAGATTGCATGCTCCTTGCCGTAACGCACAACACGCACGACAAATGCAAGAAGAGTGCTGTCCCATGAGCCCAGTTCATGGACATGCAAAGAAAGGGAGCGCGTCGCATTTTTATGCAGTGCTTGAAAAAGTTCGTCCACACGAGGCAAGGCTTGCGCCATATGCCACGTCCCCGACAGGATGACATGCATATGAGCGTCCTTTTGTTCATAAGAAATATGTGCAGATTGTTCCATTATATTTGCCCGTATACCATAAAAATATTTCCATCTTGTTTGTACAATATGCCCCAGATTTCACACAATGGCAACAACAAAAGCTTGTGTTTTTTTCTGAAAAACTTGTGGGGGGAAACTTTTTTTTCCTAAAAAAGTTTCCCCCCACACAAGTCTTTTAAAAAAATCTTGATTCTACAACTGTAATACTAGGCGCTGTCGTTAAATTCGCCTTTTCGGTTATCTCTGCGTCAGATTTCATTTGTTTTTCAGTCATGTATGTCTTTATACACGCCTGAAAAACAAATTCATCTCCCTTGATATAACCCGAAAAATCGCTATTTGACGACAGCGCCTCAACTTTCCAATTGCAATACTAAAAAAAGTTTCCCGCAAGAAAAAAGTTTTCCCCAAAAGTATTTCGTGCATACAGTGTGAATGCAGAAGAAAATAAAAAACAGCATATCACAGCTTGACTTTTCAGTGAATTTCTTGAATTTTCTGTGAAGGTATTTTTTGCATCTTGGCTGTGCATAATGCAATGGCAGCCGCATACAAAAGGGGAGAACATGCCTCAATATTTTCGTCCAGACAAACCTGTCAGTCACAAGACTCCTTGTATTAGTTTGGTTGGTATGCCCGGTGCTGGTAAATCAACTATTGGTGCCGCCTTGGCGCATGAGCTTGCTTGGGCTTTTGTAGATTCAGATTTTGTCATAGAGTCTCTCTATGGGGTGCCTTTACAGGGTGTTACTGACGCCATGAGCAAGGAAGAGTTTCTTGATGTTGAAATGCAAGTTATTGCATCGCTTCGCTTGTTTCGCACGGTTATTGCCACGGGAGGCAGTGTTATTTATCGTGAAAAGGCCATGAGGCATTTGCAAGGCCTAGGTCCCATTGTGTATCTTCAAGCGACGATGCCAACCATTGTAGAGCGTATTGCACGCAATCCACAGCGAGGCATCGCTATTGCGCCGGGTCAGACGCTTGATGATCTCTTTCAAGAAAGAGCCGCACTGTATACAAAATATGCCAATTGCCAGATCAATGTCGAAACGCTTACGCCTGAAGAGTGTGCAAAAGCTATCTTGCATGTGCTTGATGCTGAACATTTGATGCCATAAATTGAAAAATACGAGGCAGCAATATGTGCACTTTCGAATTGAATGCGCGAGTTATTAAAAATTACTGTTCAAAGAGTCGTTTGTTTCGTTATTCGGTAAGCGCGTTTTGAAGGGGGAAACTTTTTGGCGCTAGTGCCCTGTAAAGGCTAAAAGATTTTTTTGAAAGATACTTGGGGGGAAAGCTTTTTTTCCCAAAAAAAGTTTCCCCCCACAAGGCTTTCATAAAAAACGCTTTATTTAGAAACAGCACCTAGCAAAAGTTTCCCCCTTCCTCCCCACAAAAAACAAATGAGATGACGTGGTCTTCTTTAACGGAAAGCTTTTTTTTTCATGCTCAGCCACTTGACAAGATGCCTTCGGAGCGACTATGCCTTGGAGTGTGGATTCTGTAGTAGTGTGAAAAAATCATATAAGGTGAATATTTATGGCACAAACTTCTGCCTTGCTTTTGATGCTTGGTTTTATTCTTCTTGTTTATGGCACTGTTAAGGCAGTGTGGGAGCGTCGCAGGCTTCACCAGATGCCTGTAGGTTTACTTGTGTTTGGCGCAGTGGCGGATTGTGGTTTTGCCTTATTTGCTTTTGTGCTTAATCAGAGCGTCGGTGCTGTCCTTTTTCTTTTGTTTCAGCTGAGTGCGCGTTCTCTTGCCATTGCTGCATGGCGTTGTACGGGGACGCTTTCGTGGGCACGCGGATTGTGCGCCTTGGGTTTGTTGGCGGCTGTTGGCGGTTCGCCTTTTCTTGTGCCTGAGGGGCGTTTCTTTATTACACAGGCGCTGGCGCTCTCGGGTAATCTTGGCCTTGTGACGGCTGTTGTGGCGGGAATTTCTGCGACAATATTTGTGTGGCTGCATCTGAATGCGGTACGCGAGGTCTTTTTGGCATTGCCTACGCAGTCTTTGTGCGCTTGTGGGCAGGAGCACGGAGCAAGGCAAGGTTCCGTTCCTCCGGCGTTTAGTAGTTTACAGGCTGCTGCGTGGACGCGTGGTCTTATGTATTTGTCTGCACTTGCGGTTATTGCTATGGGCATTTTTCGCGTCCCTCTTTATGGCTTTGTCGCCTCATTGTTGGACAGCCCTGTGGGACATGCGCATACACAAGGTATGAGCGTTGGCGAGGCGCTCTTTATGCTGCTCTTTGTGGGCGCCGCGCTTACAGCATTGTGTGCTGTCATAAAAAGACAGTGGGTGCTTATACTTGCGGCTTTCTTTATGGCGGCCTCTTTCGTTTTAGTGCTTGTGGGAGCGCACTGTACAGGTATGGGCGCGCTTTCGTCTCTGGCACATTTTTTTGCGCTCATTATTACGGGCATAGGTTTCGTGGTTGCGCTCTATTCTGCGGGCTATATGCAAGATGACGCGCATAAGGGCAGTTATGCCACCTTTCTCTTGCTTACCTTCGCTGCCCTTGTGGGCATTGTTACGACGACGGACTTGGGCGTTTTCTATGGTTATTGGGAGCTTATGACATTTGCGTCGTGGTTTCTTGTTGTGCATGACAGGCACAAGCATGGTGGTCGTGACCTTGATACTATTTTAGCTGCGGGTACGAAATACTATGTCATGTGTGCTGGTGGCGCGCTCATCATGTTGCCGGGTCTTGCTGTTCTTGGCGGCGGGCATACGAGCTTTGTGGCGCTGCCCCATGTTGTACAGACTATGTCGCCTATGCTCTTGGGTGTGGTGGCTGTCTTGACTTTGACAGGCTTTGCGGCAAAGGCGGGCATGGTGCCCTTGCATTCGTGGTTACCGGACGCGCATCCGGCGGCGCCTTCGCCAGTATCTGCGCCTTTGTCGGGTGTCATTACAAAGATGGGCGTCTTTGGCATTGCGGCCTTGCTCTTGCCCTTGTGGGGGCAAGGAAATATGCCAAACACAGGCGTCTTTGTCAGCTTCTTAGGCGCATTGACCCTTGTTTATGGCGAGTGTATGGCGCTGCGTCAGGATGATATAAAACGTCTTTTGGCGTATTCTACGCTGGGGCAGGTGGGTGAAATCTGTCTTGTCTTGGGTGTGGGGACGTGGCTTGCCACGACAGGCGCTCTTGTACATGTCTTTAACCATGCCATAATGAAGGACTTACTCTTTCTTGGCGCCGGTGTCTGTATTTTGCGCACGGGGAGCCGGAAACTAGCGGACTTGCGCGGCCTTGGCGCGCATATGCCGTGGACTGTGGCTTGTATGGCTGTGGGTCTTATTGCGATTATGGGCTTGCCGCCCTTCGCGGGCTTCTTTGGCAAATACCTTATGATACAGGCACTGCTTGAGCAAGGCGCTTTGTTTATGGCCTGTGTGCTTATGTTGGGTTCCCTTGTGGGTGCTGTGTACTATGTACGGATATTGCGGGTACTTGTTTTTGAAAAGCGTCCTGCTTCCTTGCCTGCGCTCTCGCCTTTGACGAAGCGAGCCTCCATTTGTATGAACAGTGCTTTGGGCATCCTTGCAGCTGCGACGCTGCTCTTGGGGCTTTTCCCGCAGGGGAGTATAGACACAGCGGGGAGCATGCTTGGGGGCGTTGTGACAATGGCAAGCGCTGTTGCAAGTCATTATTTCAGTATCACACCCGTGGCAGAGATGCCGCTGCGCGCCATAGATATCTCATGGCCTTTATATGTCATGTTCCCCTTTATGGGCATTGTTATCCCTCTGCTTTTTATGGAAAAAGCCAAGAGTTGCGCCCTTGCGACGGCGGCGGTGCTGCTTGTGACGGCAGGCTTGGTGTTGGTCTTTGGGCGCGAGCTTGACACCCTTTCCTTTGCCTTTGCGCTCATGGTGCCCCTCATGGGGGCGCTGAACATGGCCTATGCGTCAAGCTATATGGATCACAGCCACACGCAGTGGCGTTTTTACGCCGTCTTCCTGTGTATGTGCGGCGGCCTCATTGGTATGGCGTCTGCACGAAACTTACTGACCTTCTTTGTGTTTTGGGAAATCATGAGCTCATGGACGCTCTATATGACCTTGGCGCACGAAGGCACGAAGGACAGCATGGGCGAGGCTTTTAAGTATTTTCTCTTTAACCTTATAGGTGCAGCCTTCCTCTTTGTGGGTATTGCTCTTGTGGGTGGCACACTTCCCTTGTGTTCCTTATACTTTACAAACACACAAAATATTTGGCCGCCTGTGTCTGCGCTGATTGATTCGCGTGCCATATCCTTCGGCTACGTGCTGCTTACTATTGGCTTTGTGATGAAGGCCGCGCAATTGCCGTGGCGCATTGACTGGCAAATGCATCCTGCCTTGGCGCCTACGCCCGTCTCCGGCTTTATTTCCTCCGTGCTCCTCAAAAGCGCCGTGCTTGGTTTAATAAAGCTTTTTGCCGTGCTTGGCAGTGGGCTTGTGGCCTTTGGGGCATTGCACGTATCGCTTGTGGACGCTTTACAACACGCACTTATGTGGATCGGCGGCGTGACGCTCCTATGGGCGGCGATACAAGCGCTGCGTGCCACAAAGCTGAAACTCATCTTCATTTATTCTACTGTCAGTCAAATCGGATACATGGTGCTTGCTATAGGTCTGGGAACGAGTCTTGGTTATGCCGGCTCCTTGCTCCATGTGGCAAATCATATGCTTTTCAAAGATTTACTCTTCCTCGTATGCGGCGCACTTATGTACTATTCTCATAAGGACGACCTACGCGATTTAGGCGGATTGGGACGTAAAATGCCCTTCACGATGGCCGTCTTTGCCATTGCCGGCCTGTGCGTCGTTGGGGTGCCGCCAAGCAATGGTTTTAGCTCAAAATGGCTTATCTACCATGCGCTTATGGCCTCCGGTGAAACGATGCTGGCGCTCATATCCTTGCTTGGCAGTGTACTGACGCTGGCCTATATTGTGAAATTCTTGCACGCAGTTTTCCTAGGGCAACCACGCGACTATACAGAAATTCCCGTAGCAATGCCGCTAGCACCGTCCATGCGTATTTGTATGGGCATCCTTGCCCTTGCTTGTGTGGTCACAGGTGTATTCCCCGGTTTGTTCCTTTATCCAATCAATGAGATGTTAAGTGAGTACGGTTTAGCGCCCTTAGCGGTGAGCCTCTCAGGCATCGAAACGGGTGTCGGAGCATGGAATGCCACAGCACTTGCAGTCATGATGTTCGTGGCTGTGGGGGGTACGTGGTGGATTTTGAATACGTGCGTCACGAGACACAGTCGGATAACGCAAGCGCACATGTGCGGCTTGACGGCGCAAGAAGGATCGCGTCGTATGCCGCCAAATGCGATATATGGAGGCCTTCGAGGAACGCCTTTAAAAGAGCGCCTCAGTATGGCACATCTATCACAGACTTTACGCACAATAAAGGCGCGGTTTTTAAAGGAGAATGGTCATGACTGAGACATTTTGGGCACTCATCCACATGTGTCTTTTTCCGGGCGGCCTGTTTGCTTTAAGCGTAGGTCTGTTCTATAAAGGTTTGGACAGAAAGGTTGAGGCACGGCTCCAGCGTCGTGTGGGTGCTCCCCTATATCAACCGCTCCTAGACGTCATAAAACTTTTCACAAAGGAAACGCTCATCCCGCAAACAGCAGAGCGCACGACATTCTTACTGGCGCCCGTGCTCGCCTTTGCAAGCATGCTCGCCTGTGCGGCCTTTATTCCCGTAGCCGGTGTCTACAAAGGTTTGCCGCACTTAGCAGACTTGCTCGTCATATTCTACCTCTTGCCCGTGCCGGCAATAGCACTCATGCTTGGCGCGTCGGCGTCATCCTCGCCCTTCGGAGCAGTAGGCTTTTCACGGGAAATGCTCCTCATGCTCGCCTACGAACTGCCTCTGCTCACAGTGCTTTTGACTGTCGCAGTCTTCTTGGGACAGTACGGCGCGCTGCAAGATGTCAGCACAAGCGGCGCATGGGCGGATTTTTCCCTCAGTGCTCTTGTTCGCATCCAAACAGAACACGGCGCCTTAGCAACGAATCCCGTCCTGTGGCCTGCCCTCTTGGCCTATATTTTGTACATCCCTGCAACGCTTGGCGTCGCACCCTTTGATGTCGCAGAAGCAGAAACGGAAATCCTTGAAGGACCACTCTTAGAATATGGCGGCGCGCCTCTTGCCGTCTTTACGCTTGCGTCGGCCTTAAAAACATTTGTCGTACTGGGACTTGGCGTGACCCTCTTCTTCTCAGACACGCTCAGCGATATATGGATTGTGAACCTTGCCTACTTCCTTATTAAGTGCGTCCTCCTTCTCCTTGTGTCTGTGACTCTTGTGAAGGTGATAAGCGCCCGTTATCGGATTGGTCAGGCATTTCGATTTTTCTGTAAATATCCGATGCTTTTGGCATTGTGCAGCTTGCTCCTTGTGTGCATTCTTTAAGGAAGACCCGATGGAATTTTTGAAGAAACTTTCTGTGCGCTCGCCGTGGCTTTTTCGCATCAATGCCGGCTCGTGCAATGGTTGTGATGTGGAACTTGCAACAACAGCCTGCATACCGCGCTACGACGTAGAGCGTCTTGGCTGTAAATATTGCGGCAGCCCGCGCCACGCTGACATTGTACTTATCACAGGCCCACTCACAACGCGCGTCAAAGACAAAGTCCTACGCGTCTGGGACGAAATTCCCGAGCCTAAAATCACTGTTGCCGTGGGTATTTGTCCCATATCCGGCGGCGTTTTCCGTGAAGGTTACAGCATCGAAGGCCCCATCGACCGCTATATCCCCATCGACGTCAACGTGCCCGGCTGTCCACCGCGACCGCAGTCAATTTTAGAAGGTGTCGTCATGGCGCGTGACTTATGGCTGCAAAAAATAAGTGCGCTTTAAAGATTTTTTTGAAAGATATTTGAAAGGCACTTG
>CAYJHT010000025.1:0-11829 GCA_964369615.1 uncultured Desulfovibrionaceae bacterium | reverse complement strand
TTTTTTTTCCCAAAAAAAGTTTCCCCCCAAGTGCTTTTAAAAAAATAAAATAAAAAGAAATAAAAATGAAACAATAAAAAAGGCCGCATATGTTATGCGACCTTTTATTGCGGAACCGGAGAGGCGTGGTTCCTATGTGCGAGGACGGGAAGGAGTTAGTCTACCGCTGAGATTAATCGGCACCTTTGCGGATGAAGGCCGGTATCTCAAAGTCATCCTCATTGTAAATCCCCTCTTTTACGCCGGGCACGTAGCTATTGCGGCGTTGTGAGCCTAGTGCTTCACGTTTAAGTACGAAGGGAGGTAATTCGCTTTCGCCGTCGTACCAGCTTTCTACTTGCCCTCTGCGAGTGGGTCTTGAGGGTCTTGTTATAGGTTGAGAGTGCATGGGGTGCATATTTTCTTCATGAATTTGTGCGGTCATGCCTTGTGCCATGGGTTGCATGGCGTGTCCGCCTATGGAGTGAGGCATTGCGATTGATTGATTCATGGCATGTCCCATGCTTGTATTTTCGGCGTGTACCACAGGTTGCACGACATTTTGCGACATGTGTTGCTGCGTTGTTTGTTGTGCCATCGCTTGTGGTTGACGTCTTACGCCCTGTGCAGGTACGGCAGCGGCACCGGGCTTACGAAAATTTGTGACGGAGCTAGAGGAATCCTTTACTTGCATGCGATCGTTTGAGTCGATGCCTGTTGCGATAACGGTGATGCGCAGTTCATCGCCTACGGTATCATCTATGACGGTACCGAAGATGATATGTGCTTCTGGATCTGCTGCTTCATTGATGATTTCGCCAATTTCGCTGATTTCATCCATGGAGAGATCTTCGGAGGAGGTTACATTATACAGGACAGCTTTTGCGCCATCGAGTGAAACATCTTCGAGAAGCGGGCTCATTATGGCGCTTTGTGCAGCTTCACGTGCGCGATTTTCACCAGTAGCGACTCCGGTGCCCATGAGTGTGAGTCCGGCGTTAAGCATGGTTGTTTTAACGTCTGCGAAGTCAACGTTGATCATGCCTTCCTTTGTTATGACATCAGAGATACCTTTAACGGCATAATAGAGGACGTCATTTGCTTTTTTGAGCATTTCTTTAAAGGGGGCTTTTTTGGGGCCAAAGGCGAGCAAGCGGTCATTTGGTATAACTATAAGGCAGTCTACATGTTGACGAAATTCTTGCAGAGCGCTATCAGCGTTTGCGCGACGTTTTGCTCCTTCAAAGGTGAAGGGTCTTGTCACGACGCCTACGGTGAGAGCGCCTATTTCTTTTGCAGCTTGTGCGATAACGGGAGCTGCGCCTGAGCCAGTTCCTCCGCCCATGCCAGCGGTAACAAAAACCATGTCAGAATCAAGTAAAGCGTCACGAATGGCATTGACACTTTCAAGGGCAGCTTCTTTGCCAACTTGCGGTACAGAGCCAGCGCCGAGGCCACGAGTCAACTGTTCCCCGAGTTGCACCTTGTGTTGCGCAGCGCTTTTATTTAAGGCTTGAACGTCAGTATTGGCACAGATGAAGGCCACGCCTTCGAGGCCAGAATCTATCATGTTTTGCACGGCATTGCCGCCGCCTCCACCGACACCCACAACTTTAATTTTAGCGTTACTGTCCAAAGCATTCGTATAATCAATATCCATAAACTCTCCTCGCGTAAAAAACATTGTAGATCCTAAGAAATTTCCTTAAACCACTTCTTCATACGCGCGAACACCCCATCAACTGAAGTGTTATCCTGATGTTCAAACGTCCTATCACCTTGGCTTTCTTTTTCTGCGCCATAGCGCAGTAAGCCCACGGCGGTGGCAAATTTGGGACTATTGACAACGTCTTTGAGTCCTCCCACATGCCGTGGATAGCCTATTCGTGTTGGCAAATTAAAAATCTGCTCACCAAGTTCTTGGCACCCTTCCATGAGAACAGTGCCCCCTGTGAGCACTACCCCTGCACCTATCAGATCCTTATACCCGGAACGCACAAGTGTTTGATCGACGAGGTACAAAATTTCTTCCATCCGTGGTTCGCAAATTTCCGCCAGGATTTGGCGTGAAAGACGCCGCGCATCACGTCCTCCCACGCTTGGTACTTCGATAAATTCATCATGGCGCACCATATCAGTCAGGGCGCAGCCATATTTCATTTTAATTCTTTCGGCCGCTGCCATGGGTGTGCGTAGGCCGAATGCGATATCATTTGTGAGATTTTGCCCACCAAGCGCCAGTACAGCTGTATGCTTTATGGCGGCGTTAGAGAATATGGCAATATCAGTTGTTCCGCCGCCGATATCTACAAGAGCCACACCAATTTCGCGCTCTTCTTCTGTGAGCACGGCCTTGGCTGATGCAAGTGATTCTAAGGCAATATCAGCGACTTCCAAATTACTTCTGTGGCATGAGCGCACTATATTTTGTGCTGAGGACACGGCTCCTGTCACGATATGTACTTCCACCTCAAGGCGTACTCCGGCCATGCCTAGGGGGTCAACGATGCCACGCTGGTCATCTACCACGTATTCTTGTGGCAAAATATGTATAACTTCTCTATCTGCGGGTATGGCAACGGCTCTTGCGGCGTCGAGGGCGCGTTCGATATCGCGTTGATCGACTTCTCCGCCTTTTACAGCGATCACCCCGTGGCTATTTATGCCACTGATATGATTTCCGGCGATCCCTACATAGACGGCGCGAATTTCGCAGCCAGCCATAAGCTCAGCATCTTCGAGGGCTTTGCGTACTGACATAACCGTCTGCTCAATATTTACGACGACGCCTTTACGCAGGCCTGTGGATGCGCTTGTACCTATGCCGACAATGTCAATGATCCCATCATCTGAGAGCTCACCAACCACCGCACAAATCTTCGTAGTGCCTATATCAAGGCCAACAATCAAGTCGGATTTACTCATATTCTACTCCCAGAAGACATATACCACCTTTATATGTTCTGTATAACCCACACATTGCCATCTGCAGAGCGTATCTCTGAGACACGAGACAACTCGTTACGTCGGGCAAGGTCTCCAAGGGTTACAGACATGCGCATAAGATTATCCTTCCAGCCATTCAAAGCGATGCAAAGACGCATCTCTCTGTCATCTAAGTACAATTCCATGCCCTTGGCTTCACTGAGGCGGAGAGCTGAAATTGCGTCATAATCCACCGGAAATTTACCGGATTTTAAATCATTTAAATACACTCCAAGTTTAACAATATCGCCTTCCATGCCTTCTTCCACTTCCAGAGTTGGAAGTGAAACAAAATTCTTTGTTTCGACGGGCGCAATGACCTTACCTTTGACGTCTGCATAGTGAAGTACACCTTCGCGACGCACCCAAAAGGAGGGCATGCGTTCCTTAATGTGGATAACGAAGCGATCTGGTAAAATACGTTTTATGGACACTTCTTCTACCCACGGCGTTTTTAAGAGCGCTTGCTCAACGTGTGCTATGCTGACGCTGAGTGAGTTATCTCCTTCATTGACGCCTGCAAGGTCGAGAACCATTTTTTGCGACATACGCACATTGCCAACGACGTCGACG
Source organism: uncultured Desulfovibrionaceae bacterium (assembly GCA_964369615.1). Taxonomy (GTDB): domain Bacteria; phylum Desulfobacterota; class Desulfovibrionia; order Desulfovibrionales; family Desulfovibrionaceae; genus CAYJAD01. The sequence continues at coordinate 8,292 of CAYJHT010000025.1, read as the reverse complement.
CGTTCGGTGGCAAAAAATTCATTACTTGTAGCTTCGCGATATATCCATAAAAACCCTAATCCTATGCCACTGAGAAAGATTGCGCACAAAGCTATTGTTATAAAAACAAGAACAAAATTCTTTAGTGATGCGAGTGCTCCTGACAGTATGCGTGACTGTCGAAAATTTTTCTTTTCTTTTTGCGATACTTGTCGCGTTTGGCGTTTTGCTTGGCCTATGGGCGACTTGCGCGTATTGCGCGATTTTTGCGCATTATTTTTTTGTCCGGCATTTTTTTGTTCGCTTTGCCGTTCATTGTTTTTTTCGCTTGTGCGTGTATTTTGGCGCTCTTGCTTTTGTCCATTTTTGGGAGTCGCTTTTTGCCCAAGGCGTTGTCCAATGGGTTTTAGTGACGATTGCTCAGTTTTTTCTGCATTTTGCTGTGCTTTCCGCGCAAGCGAGGCAACAAGTGATGATGTTTCGGCACCTTTTGCTGTCATGCAGTCCATTCTCCATAAATATCTTTGTTCACGCAATGCGAGCAGAATCAGACAAATACGCCATTGTGCAAAGAGTTTTCTTGCACATACATCCTGCAAGGGCAGACACTAAAACGCGTGTAAAATTTTTACTTCAGACTCAAGGCGCACGTCAAAACGCTGCTGTACCGCTTCGCGCGCCTCATCTAGCAAGTCAAAGGCGGCGGCGGCACTGCCGCTTCCGTCGTTAATCAAAAAGTTTGCGTGTAGGGGAGAAAAGAACATACCACCCTTCCTTCTTCCCTTAAAAGCACATTTTTCAAGCAGCATACCAGCAAATCCGTTGGGAGGATTTTTGAACACACAACCGGCACTCCATGCCTTGACTGGTTGTGTAGACTTTTTCTTGAAAAAGTTGTGACTCAGCCTCTTTTTGATGCCATTCATTGGCGCTGGCGTCAAGCTAAAAGTTGCATGCAGCACAAAAAAGCTTTCTGTCACGTCGCAAATGGAAAATTTCCGATACGCACACTGCAAACGGCTCTTTTCTATTTCAATGATACCGGTGCTTTTTGTGTAGATTTCCACACTATGGAGAGTATCGCCTATTGTATCGCCAAAGGAGCCTGCATTCATGGCGACGGCACCCCCTACGGTGCCGGGAATACCGCACAGACCTTCGAGTCCTGAGAGTCCCCACTTGGTGCAGGCGCCGAGAAGGCGGGGCAGGCGGATGCCTGCGCCAACGCGCACATGTACTGCGGCGGCACTGTCTCCATCGACAACACGTATCTGACTTGCGTCCACTCTATACGGCGCCGTCATGCAGCGCGGTCGTACTAATACAAAGGGCAATTCGCCATCACTTGCGAGAATATTACTGCCTGCTCCAAGGACATACATAGTACCGCCAAGCTTTTGCAAGGTAGTTTCTAGTAATTCAAAATCATCTGATTCAGAAATACGCAACTCTGCAATAGCTTTGCCACCTAAACGAAGCGTTGTTCGCGCGGCAAGACTAGGCTCGTATATAATATCCATCATATGCTCTTCAATATGTATACTCATCAAGAAATACACTATTCAATATTTATTAAATATAAATATGACTCTTTTGCTTCACTAAAAAATATTCTATTGAACAGATGCCCAATGTGATTTTCTTATACCATAACTTTCTAAACATTGATATGATTTTTTCTCACATTTTTTAAAAAAAGTGGGCCAACTTTAGTAATCGTTCCTGCTCCAAGAGTCAACAATATATCACCTACTTGCAATACTTCTTCAACACGCTCGCAAAGAAGTTCAATATTCTCGCAATATTCCACATCAAGAGAGGAAACTTGTCGCATACCTTGTGCCAAGTTCTGCCCGTTTACGCCTGGAATCGGCTTTTCAGAAGCGGCATAAATCTCACATAAAAGCAACTTGTCAACACCCTTAAACACTTCGCAAAAATCGCCCCAAAATGCCTGTGTGCGACTGAATCTGTGAGGCTGAAAGGCCACAACAAGACGCCTGTCAGGGTAAACATGACGTGCGGTTGCAAGCGTTGCGGCAATCTCAACAGGGTGGTGACCATAATCATCCACAATCACAATATCATTGTATTGTCCCTTGTACTCAAAACGTCGACCAACGCCCCCAAATTCTTCAAGACCTCGCTGGCATTCTTCCATGGAAATACCCACTTCCAAGGCTACACCGATCGCTGCCAAGGCATTGAGTACATTGTGCTTACCCGGCTGTGCAAGGGTCACAATCCCAAGATTTTCCCCCTGAAAGTACACTTCAAAACGACTCACTCGACCGCATTCAAGAATGTGCGCGCGCAAGACATTCTCCTCACCAAGGCCATATGTCAGCACAGGCCGCTTCACCTTCGGCAAGATACGACGCACTCCGGCGTCGTCGCCACACACAATATTGCGCCCATAAAAAGGCACCTTATTCATAAAGGAAAGAAAAACCTCGTCAACAGCATCAATACCTGAATAAAAATCTACATGGTCAAGGTCCACATTTGTCACCACATTGATGACAGGGAACAGGCACAAAAAAGAACCGTCAGACTCATCGGCTTCGGCGATAAGATAGGTGCCACCGCCAAGGCGTGCATTTGCGCCATAGGCATTAAGTAAACCACCTATGATAACAGTGGGATCTCTGTCAGCTGCGTCGAATATGGATGCGGCAAGCGATGTCGTTGTTGTTTTGCCATGCGTGCCTGCAATGGCGATACCTTGACGCAGGCGCATAAGTTCTGCCAACATCTCTGCGCGTGGAATAATGGGAATACCGCGTGAACGCGCCGCTTGTACTTCGGGATTATCCTCCGAAATAGCAGTGGATTTCACAAGCACTTCCACATTTCCCACATTGTCAGCGCCATGCCCTATGGAAATAATGGCACCAAGCTCCCTTAAACGCTTAACGGCGGCAGACTCTCCCATATCGGAACCGTAGACCGTATGCCCCAAGTTGAGTAGCACTTCTGCAATGCCGCTCATGCCGGAACCACCAATGCCCACCATATGTATGCCATGAAGTCGTGCGTACATTACTTTCCCTTTTTTTGTTGTAAAAGCCTGTAAATGTCATCAACAATGCTTTGTGCGGCTTGTGTGTGCGCCGCTTCTTGTGCTGCCTTTGCCATAGTTTCCAAACGAGGCGCGTCCTGCAAAAGTGCCACGACGCCCTCCATCATTTCTTGCTCTCGCATACGCTTTTCTTCATACATACGCGCCGCACCTCGTGTAACAAGGCTTGCGGCATTGTGGCTTTGATGGTCATGGGTCGCAAAGGGAAAGGGCACAAGCACAGCGGCGCGCCCCACTGCGGCAAGTTCCGCAACTGTTGAGGCTCCGGCCCTGCACAGAACGAGGTCTGCCCAATCATAGGCGCCTGCCATATCATGTATAAATGCAGAGGCCTGTGCCTCAGCCCACTGCGCACTTGCATACATTTCACGCACACGTACCTCATCTCTCAAACCTGTCTGATGACGCAATTGCACGCCGCAAGAACGCAACAAGGGCATGTATTCCAAAACAATATCATTGAGCGCCGTGGCGCCTTGAGAACCGCCCACCACAAGAAGGCGCTTCCCGGAAAAATCGTGTTCCCCCTTGCCTCTATCGGCAATAATTTGTCGCACGGGATTGCCCGTCAAGAGGCATTTGTGCGACAATGCACCTGCATCCGCTGTCAGTGGTAGACCCAAGAAGACCCGATGCGCCACGCGTCCAAGCACTTTATTACTGACACCCATGACGGCATTTTGTTCATGTATGGCTGTCATCGCACCGCACACACGACCCGCAAGCACGGGTGCAAAGGAGGCATAGCCACCAAAGCCAAGTACAGCGTCCGGCTTATAGCGACGTACAATACCTATGGCCTGCGCAAGAGCAATACCCATAAGCGCAAGGGATTGCAGCGCATAAACCCCCTTGCCCAAGACACCGCGCACAGGCAAGCCCACAAATTCCAAACCCGCCCGCGTCGCCATATCCTTTTCAGGCCCATAACCTGAGCCGACAAAGACAAGACGCACATTGCCGCGTGCTTGCAAGGCTTCAGCCACAGCCAAGGCAGGAAATATATGACCGCCCGTGCCGCCTGTGGTGAGGATGATTGTCTTCAATGTATCCATGCTCTGTCCTTAAACCTTCATACCGTGCTCATCTGTAATGCCTGCGGCACCTGTACTCTTTTGAACACGTGTGCTGTGCGCGGCACTCACTGCTCCATCCGGCACACTCTCCGCCCCCTGACGCCCTTGTTCCGGCCTGCCACGCCCTCCAGCCTTGCGTAAAGGCTTCAATTCCACAAGAGTATACTGCGCAGTACGTGAGAAATTCAAAATCAAACCGAGGCACAACATGCTCGCCAAAAGGCTACTGCCCCCATAGCTCAAAAGAGGCATAGGCACACCCTTTGGCGGCGCAACCCCCATGATCACCGCAAGGTTCATGCACGCGCCCATCGCAATAATGAGCGAAAGACCAAAGGCGGAAAAGCGATCGCGTAAATTCGGCTGTCCCAAGATAATCTTGTAACAACGCCAAAACATCACAGCAAAGAGCGCCATCACAAGGGTCATGCCCACAAAGCCTATTTCTTCACCAAGCACAGCCATAATAAAGTCATTGTGCGCTTCCGGTAAATAAAACATTTTTTGCTTACTTGCACCCACACCCACACCAAAGAAACCGCCGGATCCAAGCGCATAAAAGGACTGTACAAGCTGGTAGCCTGTGTCCTGCGCGTCCTTAAAAGGGTCTAAGAATGCCGTCAGGCGCCGCATACGATAGGGCGAATACACAGCCAAGGCCACAGCGCCCGCAATAGCCAAGGCCAAGGAGACGAAAAGATATATAAATCGCGTCCCGCCTGCCACGCACATAAAGAACAATAAAGCCGTCAAAATGACCGCACTGCCGAAATCCGGTTGCAATAAGAGAATCAGACAAAACAGACCTGTCACAACAAAGGGCGGAATGACGCCGCGAGTAAATGTCTTAATATGGTCTTGCTTTGTGCTCATAAAGTACGCCAAATAGAGCACCAGAGCGATTTTCACAAATTCCATAGGTTGCAAGGAAAAAGGGCCTATTGGCAACCAGCGCTGCGCACCGTTGATGCGCGGCGCAAGCGGCGTTAAGGTGAGCGTCAACAATAAAAGAGACAAGAAAAGCGCCGGATATTGCAATTTATAGAGCGTTTCGCGAGGCAACATCGTCGCCACGCACAGCACAAGACCGCCAGTACACGCAAATAAAATCTGACGCTTAAAGAAATAGTACTTATCGCCATTGAGCTTTTCCGCCACCACACCGCTCGAACTGAGCACCATAATAAGCCCAATACCCAATATGACGACCGTCACCGTGAAGAGCCACCAGTCTATGCCCGGCGTCACGACACGCTCAACACGCTCCATTTTTTCACTGGGCGCCGGCGCAGGAAAAAGAAGCTGACGCTTTTGTTGCAACCACTGCACAGAGCGTATCCCCTGCACAGAGACTGTCGTCACCCCTGTTTTGAGCCCTTGCACAACGCGCTGGACAATGCGATGTACAAGGGGCGCCTTTGGGATGGGCTTCAATTCTAAGCTTTGCGGCGGCTTGTTTATCTCTTCCCCAAATGCGCCAGCATTGTTCTCTGGCACGACAGCATCGTCTACAAGAAGAGGCACATCCTCATGTGCAGCTGTCTTGGACTGCACAGACAAGTCCGGCATACCAGCATCATCCGGGCTATGAGGTCGTTTCGTACTCATGATAACATACCCACTATACGCTTAAAATCATCACCACGCGCTTCATAATTAGTATACAGATCATAAGAAGCCGTCGCCGGTGACAAAAGCACCACATCGCCGCTCTTTGCCAATGATTGCGCATACGTCACAGCCTCAGACATCGCGGCGAACCAGCTCATAGGCACAAGCCCCTTCCACGCCTTTTCAAAATGTTCGCGACTGTCACCCACAAGAACAAGAGCTCTCACCTTACTCTGCACAAGGGAGCCAAGCGAGGCCAAATCGCCGCCCTTAAATTTGCCGCCGCAGAGCAGGACAACAGGCTCTGTAAATGCTTGCAATGCCACCGTCAGCGATGTCACCGTCGTGCTCTTAGAGTCATTCACATAGAGCACACCCTCATGCCGGCGCACACGCTCAAGGCGATGCGGCAAAGGATTAAATGCACGCACAGCCGCAGCGGCATTGTCCAGATGAACGCCAAATTCACGACAAGCCAGCCACGCCGCTTGCAAATTACTCACATTGTGCTGTCCCAAGAGCTTTGTCTGCGAAAAAATCTCTTCTTTACCGTCAAACCATATGGTGCGCGCCTTAAAGGAGTTCTCCAGCGGCTTTAAGGATGTATGCACAATTGCCACATGGCTCTCATCTTGCCAGCGGAAAAGGCGCAATTTTGCGTCCACATATTCCGCCATATCCTTGTGATAGTCCAAATGATTTTCACTGATATTCAAAAGTGTTGCCACCCGCGGGCAAAATGTCGTGCAGGTCTGCAATTGAAAACTTGATACTTCCACCACAAGGGCGTCGGCCTTACGATTTGCAAGCACATATTCACACAGAGGCGTCCCGATATTGCCACCCAAAAACACTGTATAGCCCTGACTTTTGAGCATAGCGGCTGCAAGGGATGCCGTCGTCGTCTTGCCACTCGTGCCTGTTATGGCAAGAACAGGCTCGCCGTGCATATGGCGCCATGCAAGCTCTAACTCACCCATGATTTCTGGCTGTTTTTCCTGCTCTGGAAGTGTGGACAAGAGCATTAAAACATTGGCGACAGGGATACCCGGACTTGGGACAATATAATCTGCACCGGCTAAGTGCTGCGCGCCGTGCTCACCGCACACAATCTGAACGCCGGCCTTTTTCGCTTCCGCCTGAAAGGATGGGGGAATCTTCTTTGCATCCTTTTCCAAAAGACGCACTTGCGCTCCAAGACGCACAAGCAAACGCACTGCCGCCATACCAGAACGCCCCGCGCCCATAACCACAGCTCGCCCACCTTTTTGCACCGCTCCACCACGCATATGCCCAGAAATTATCATCCCAATCCCCATTATCTGAGTTTTAATACGGAAAGTGCCACAAGGCCCAACAAAATGGACGTAATCCAAAATCGTATAATAATTTTTGATTCCGGAATGCCCTTCAGCTCGAAATGATGGTGCAAGGGCGCCATACGAAAAATACGCTTGCCACCAGACCACTTGAAATAGCCCACTTGCAAAATCACAGAAAGCGTCTCCACCACAAACAAACCGCCCACCACTGCAAGCAAAAGTTCTTGCTTACACAAGAGCGCCAAAAAACCCAAGACGCCGCCAAGACTCAAAGAACCCACATCCCCCATGAACACTTGTGCGGGATAGGCATTGTACCACAAAAAGCCGAGACCAGCCCCCACAAGCGCTGCGCAAAAAACCGTCACCTCGCCCATGCCCGGCACGGAAGGAACTAATAAATATTGAGAAAATTGCGCATGCCCCGTCACATATATAAATATCGCAAAAACAGCACCCGCCACAATGGTCGGCCCAATGGCAAGACCGTCTAAACCGTCCGTCAAATTCACCGCATTAGACGCCCCCACCATCACAACGACAGCAAAAGGCAAGTACAACCAGCCTAAATCCGGCGCTAAATCCTTAAAAAATGGCACTGCAAGCACCGTGGAAAATGCAGGTTGACTCATCAAAAGCCAGACAGCCGTCCCCGCCACAAAGAATTGTGCGCCAAACTTCGCCACCACACTGATGCCTTGATTCTTCTTGCCACGCACCTTTGTCATATCGTCCACAAGACCCACAATACCAAAGCCTACAAAGACATAGATAGTGAGCCATACATACACATTGCTCAAGTCGCCCCATAAAAACACACTCACAAGAAGACAAAAGGCAATGAGCAAACCGCCCATCGTGGGCGTGCCAGCCTTAGCACTGTGCGTTGTCACATCCTCATGAATATATTGTCCAAACTTTAAGCGACGCAACCAACGGATAAACATAGGACCCACAAATATAGCAATAAGCAAGGCCGTCACCAAGGCCCACGCCGAGCGAAAAGTAATATAGCGAAAGACATTGAGTGCTGACCACTCCGCCGCCCAAGGCAACAGCAAATTATAAAACATCCATGTCCTCCCGACACATGTCATTCCGATTTGTTTTTTTGAAAAGGGTTTGGGGAAAACTTTTTTATTTTTTAAGTTTTTTAAGTTTTTTTATTTTTTTATATTTTTTTCTTGGGGGGCGTGGTTTTTTTGGATTAATAAGTTTTGGC
>CAYJHT010000024.1:11027-11860 GCA_964369615.1 uncultured Desulfovibrionaceae bacterium | reverse complement strand
GGGGGAAACTTTTTTTTTCCCAAAAAAAGTTTCCCCCCAAGTGCTTTTCAACAAAAACTACTAATAAAAAACAAATTACTAGCCGACATGTTGGTGTGCGTAATTTCGGACAAAGGCTATGGCGTCATCGCTACTTTCTATCTCGCCGGCGATTTGTGCTTTGAGCAGGGCGTCGCGCATTTCGCCGATGACGGGGCCGGGTTTTGTGTTTGTGTATTGCATGATTTCGTTCCCGTTGAGGAGGGGTTCGAGCATTTGTTCAGGTGTGTCTGCGCGTTCAAGATATTTCATATTATGATTAAAGTAGGTGAAATTTCCGTCGCGGGCGCGCAGGTCTGCACGTGTCATTGCGATAAGGCGAGGGTATTCGTCGAGGGATTTAAAGCGACGGATGCCACGATCTGTGAGCATAAAGTGGAAACGCATATGGAAGCGCACAAGGTGGCAAATGAGTGTGAGGTCTTCCACGTCAAAATGGAGTCGGCGTAATATTTGCCGTGTCACCTTGGCGCCGACGCGGTGATGCTGGTAGAATGTCCAGCCGTCATCGAAGTGTTCTGCGGTGTAGAGTTTGCCTACGTCGTGGAAGAGCATGGCGAAGGTGCCGAGCCAGTCGTAGTGGAAGCCTTCTTCAGGATAGTAGCGCATGCATTTTATGGTGTGTTCGAAGACGCTTTCAAGTTCGCCGTCGTCATTTTTTTGCTGATGGATGCAGGCAAGGGCTGTTATTTCGGGAATAAGTCCTTGGAGGATGTGGGCATCATAGAGAAGTTTTACAAATTTCCACATAGCCTCAGGCGCGACTTTTTGCCATTCGTCCATGATGCTTTGGA
>CAYJHT010000024.1:0-11017 GCA_964369615.1 uncultured Desulfovibrionaceae bacterium | reverse complement strand
GCACGTAATCGAGTATTTCTGTGCTTGCGCGTACAATGGCTATCCATGTATTTGGTTCGATGCGTGAGTCAAAGTTTGCGGAGAAACGTAGTGCTTTGATGCCGAGTAAGTAATTTTGTCGCAGTGCTTCACCGGGGATACCAGCAAGGCGTATTTCGTCGCGTGTGTCACCGTCAAAACCTTCGTAAACGTCCTTTTTGTCGTCATCAATGATGCGATAGCGCGACAGGTATCTTTCAACACGTCCGCCAAAATCAAAGCCGTCGGTGAGTCTTGGCGCGATACGCAAGAGGTCACAATCGGGGTGCGAGGTGCCGCTGTGTTGCAAGGGGAAGAAATGGAAGGTCACACCGTCTTCGGTCAATTGTGCCAAATATGCGGGATGTGATGCTTTTTCTGCTTTTGGAAATATTTTATTGAGTGTTGCAAAATCCGGTTCGCAGGCGATATCGACGCTGGTAATATCTTGATCTGCGTGAAGTTTCTTTTGTAAAGAGGCATTGATGATATGAGCGTCATAGCCATTGCGCATAAGGGTTTTACATAGAGCAATGGCATCTTTAAAAGGCTGTAGCATAGCGCACTCCTTCACAGGCTGTTACAGTAATGAAAGTTACTCCCCCCTTCTTCACAAGACAGCGCGAAAAAGTCAAGTTGATTGTGCCTCTAAAAGTTTTTTTTGCAAGATTTCATATGCGTTCTTTGTAGACTGCATTTCCTTACCTATATAAAAGCGCTGCGTTTCGGATAGAACGCAGCGCTTAAAAGGGTCTTTTCCACGTAGGAAGGAACGCACGAAAAGACTTGTTACCAGTAGAGGGGAAAAAGAGAACTCGCACAGACTCCTCTTCCTCTCCGCATGAGCATTCTACAGGAAACGCTCATATCTTTTGTGGCACCTCGTGCAAGGTGCCACCATTAAAGGCATAAGGCAGTTTTTTTAGAAGCTGTACAAGAAGAGCAGGTTTGCTTTCCATGCGTCTTGCTTGGAGAGGCCAGTATCGCCTATTTCGTCTTCCCATCTGCCAGTGTCGATACCATTATAAATGTAGCCCAATTCAAAGACGGCTTGGAGATTTTCATAGACTTGCCATGTGGTGTCAACGTTCACTTCCACAAGATGGTCAGCTGTTGTCAAGTAGCCCACGCCGTAGGCGCCAACATGCCGCATCATACCTGTGCTGTTTGTGCCGCCCCAGTAGGCGATACGCAAGGTGTGGCTTAAATCTTCCATGAAGGACATGTCAGCAATTTGTGCGCCGATACCCCATGTGCCGCTATAGGAGAGTTGCAAGTCGAATGAATCAGCCGTCGACCAGCCATTGGTGCCGTCTTGCATGAAGGAGCTGAAATTTGCAGCAGGCGACAAGGTTGGCATACGCTCAGAACCGTTTTCCATGCTGCCGTCGTCACCTGAACCGTACCATGCAAACAAGCCGGGACGTCCCCAATCCATGCTATATTCTGCCAAAGCCTTGATGACGAAACCGCTGCGGTTTGAGCTGACATCGCCGTCACCTGCTGGCGAGGCACCGAGGCCTGTGACAGAGCCGTAGTTTAGGTCAAGCTCGAAGTTGAAGGGGTCAGCGGCGGTGATAGCGATGGGCAGGCCCACAAAGAAGACGCTCGCATAGGCAGAACTGCTACGCCAATCAGGGCCTTGTCCATAACCTACGGGGGTGATATCCATGGGATCGCCGTAGTCTTGAATACCATCTCCGTCGCCATCTTCTCCCCAGAGTGCATTTTTACCCACGGCTGCGTAGGCCACCCAAGGGGTGATATCGAAGCCGTCGAAGCTCAAGGGGAGGGTCAATGCGAAGATATCGACATTGTCAAGATAGTTTGCACTGTAGTTTGCTTGGTTTGCGCGAACCGGATCATCTGCGGCATAGTTGTCATTGAAGGGGCGTGCCCAAAAAGCTGTTACGGCGGCATTGTCGTTGATTTGATAGGAAGCGACAACGGCGGCCACTTGGTCATCGATGATGGCGGCGCCACCTGCGACATTTGGCAGTGCCAAGCCTTGCATACCCATGCGGAATTGCAGTTCAGTGTTGGGGACGAACCAGTCGATATAGGCGGAGCGCATGGTGATGATGCGTTGGTCTGCGCCGAGGGCGCCGCCGCTGTTATTATTGCCCCATGTGGTGTCGCCGATTTGAATTTGCAAGGTACCTGAGAGGCTTTCAGAAACGATAGCTTCTAATTGGAGGCGCAGGCGTTGTTGTGCTTTAAATGTGTCTACTCCGCTACCGCCGCCTCTTTCTTGCTTGGCAAAAGTGCTGTCACTGACGCCGAAGCCCATGAACCACTCGCCGCTTGCTTTAAAGTCAACGGCTTGTGCGCCTGTAACGCTGCCCCATACCATGGCGCCTGCCAACATGAGTGTCATAAGTTTTTTCTTCATACCTTTTTTTCTCCTTTGCTTTATGCGATACGTGAGCGATGCCTGCTTTGCTTACCTCAGCGCGTTATGTTTCACTGGTGTACGGGCATGGGGCGGACAGGATGCATTCCTGTGGCAAGAGCGCTCACGGGGAAATGTAAGGAAAATGAAAATCGAAGTCAAGAAAAAAGAGAGAAGAAATAAAAAAAATTAAACTATCGTCGTTTAGGGGTCTTTTTTTTGTACTGTCTTTATAAGGAGCTTTTTAAGAAGGACTAATATGATAGAGATTTTATGAATCATTTTCACTTATGCCAATCTCACGTGCGCTGAACTCAGATAGACTGGACATTCACGTGCCTTGTAAAATCTAAAAAAAAATCACAAGTAAAATTTTATCTGGTTGCATTTCTCCGAAAAATATATCATGCTTCCGGCGGATTCTGTACTGACTTGGAAAGGCGCTAAAATATGCTGCCGCAAAAAAAACATGTCAGCTCTATTCCATTAAGATATCTATGTCAAATAAAAAAAGGAGAATTACCCAATGGCTCAAAATATCCTTGTCATCGGCGGCGTTGCGCTAGGTCCCAAGGCGGCGTGCCGCTGCAAAAGACTCGCGCCTGAGGCGAATGTTATCATGATTGATGAAAATGTCTTCATCTCCTACGGTGGCTGTGGTATGCCCTTTTATTTGTCAGGGGAAATTAACACGCTTGATGACTTACGCTCAACAACGTATCGCACAGTCCGTGACCCTGAATTTTTTAAAGAATTGAAAGATATTGACGTGCGCACCCAAACACGCGCCATGCACATAAACAGGGAAGAAAAGTTTGTGAGAGTGCAAGATGTCGTCAGCGGAACAGAACAGAACATCCCCTATGATAAACTTGTCATTGCAACCGGCGCCTCGCCACGCATTCCTGCCATTGAAGGGACAAAGCTTGAGAATGTTTTTGCAGTCACACGCCTTGAGGCTGTGCGCGATATTCGGCAAGCATGCGAAAAAGGACTTGTCACACAAGCTGTTATTGTCGGCGGAGGCTTTATCGGGCTTGAGTGCGCTGTGGCCTTGGCGGAAATGTGGGGCGTAGAAGTCAGCGTCGTTGAAATGGAAGAAACACTTCTGCCGGGCGCCCTCTCACAAACCCTCGCACGCATGGCCGAAAAGGATTGTCGCGACAATGGCGTCGCCATATATACTGGTGAAAGCGTCGTGCGCCTTGAAGGCGATGACGGCAAAGTGTGCCGCGTCGTGACAAATGAACGCACACTTGAAGCACAAGTCGTTATTCTCGCCGCAGGCTTTATACCAAATTCTTCCCTCGCGCGCGATTGCGGCCTCAAAGTAGCAAGCTTCGGAGGCATCGAAGTCAATGAATTTATGGAAACATCCGATCCAAACATCTACGCCGGAGGAGATTGCGTCGCCCTCCACCACCTTATCACGGAGAAAAAAACTTTCCTCCCCCTAGGCTCCATGGCAAACAGACAAGGACGTGTTATCGGAACAAACCTCGCCGGCGGCAGAACACGCTTTAGCGGCGTCGTAGGTACATGGGGCGTCAAGCTCTTTAACCTTACATTCTGCGGCGCAGGCCTGACACTGGAACGCGCAAAGGCAGAACACTTCGATGCCATGAGCGTCAACATCGCACAACTTGACAGAGCGCATTTCTACCCCGAAAAGGATATGATGCACCTCGAATTAGTCGTCGAACGCGCCACTCGCCGCGTCCTTGGTATCCAAGGAACAAGCAAAGCAGGCGACGCACTCAAAGCCCGCATAGACGCCGTGGCAGCCGTACTACAATTCACCCGCCCCACCGTTGACGATATATCGAACTTAGAAATAGCCTATACGCCCCCAATCGCCTCTGCTATGGATATTGTAAACACTGTTGCCAACGTGGCAGACAATGCCCTTGCCGAACGATTCATCCCCATGACGCCGCAAGAATTTGCAAAAGTATGGGAAAATCGAGAGGAAAATGCCTATTTCTTCATCGATGCACGCCCCGCCGCCGTCTCCAAAGTCACAGAAGCAGCCACCCCCGGCTGGCACGCAATCCCACTTGAAGAAGTAGCAACTCAGCTTGACAGCGTCACAAAGCGTATCCCAAAAGATACGCCCGTAGCCCTCATCTGCAACACCGGTCTGCGTGCCTACGACGTAGCACTCATGCTCACCCGCGCAGGATACAAAGTCTACAATACAAATGGCGGTCTGCAAGCCGCAGGGCTACAAGGCTTTTCACCAAGCAGCGGCGATTAGTTTTTTTTATTTTTATTGTTATTTTTATTTTTATTGTTATTTTTATTTTTATTGTTATTTTTATTTTTTTAAGTTTTTTTCTTGGGGGAAAACTTTTTTTAGGAAAAAAAAGTTTTCCCCCAAACCCCCTTTCAAAAAAACCATCTGTTTAACTAGATAGTTGGCGCTTTCTGATGAAAAAAGCCACGTGTTTTCTAAAAGTTTTTCTGCACTCTCAAGCGATAACTGTGAACCTTCAAACTGTCTCACAAGTATTTTGCAAGCATAATTGAAAATAATTCACACAATCGGAACGACGTAGGTTGCTGCCTATTGTTCCTTACTTCCCGCTTGACAAATATAGGCTTCTATGGCAACCTTTTAGCGATTCATATATTAACCATGAGGAGGCCAAATTATGAAGAAAATGTTATGGACACTGTTGGCGCTGTTTGTGGTGGCCTTTGCTGTGCCCGTTATGGCGCAACCTGAAGTGCCTGCCGACGGCTTGAAGATGGAAGTCAGTAAGAAGCCTGTGGTTTTTAACCACAGCACCCACACTACTGCCACATGCGCTGAATGCCACCACCCTGTGGATGGCAAGGAAAGCTATGCCAAATGTTCTACTGCCGGTTGTCACGACGACCTTAAAGCAAAGAAAGGCACCAATAGCTACTACTTTGTTATGCACGCAAGAAAAGGCACCAAGTATGACACCTGCGTAAGCTGTCACGTAAAAGTTGCCGGGAGCGATGCTGCAAAGAAAAAAGAATTAGTTGGCTGCGCTAAGTCAAAGTGTCACCCCTAATTATTCTGCCGAGAAAAGGCTAAAAGCTTTTTAAAAGGCATGTGGGGGGGATGTTTTTTGAGAAAAACATCCCCCCCACAAGTCTTTTCAAAAAAGCTATAGTGCGCAAACAAATGATATATTTGCATAAAGCGTGCAACAGTCCCTCATCTGTCTCTGCCCCCTGTGTCGCTCGTCTTCCTCATGACGCTTTGGAGAAAAAAATGGATAAATTACACAAAGAAGCCCTGCAAGTCACTAAGGAATTGGTGGCAAAATTCATCGAAACACGCACCATCTCCCCCTCAAACTTTCCAGAACTGTTCCCCATGGTCTACGGTGTCGTCCTAAAAACACTGGATGCGTCAGAAGACGAGACGAACCCGTCAAGCAGAGACAATAACATACATGGTGGCGGTAATAATTGATATGACGCCCAAGCTTCCTTCACCACAAGAACACGGCAAAGCCGTTGCCTCCATGTTTGAACGCATAGTCCCTTGGTATGACAGGCTTAATATGCTCTTAAGCCTCGGTGTCGACAGAATGTGGCGGCGACGCCTCGTGCGAGAAGTACGCCTTTTTTCCACAGGACGCGTGCTCGATATCGCTGCCGGCACCCTTGATGTCTCCCTCGCCATTCATAAAACACACCCGTCGGCGCGTATTCCGGCTCTGGACTTTTGCCCGCCTATGCTCCTCTTTGGACAAGCAAAGTTGAGAAAAAAACAGGCGCAAAACCATATATTCCCCATCGCAGGCGATGCAAAATGCCTCCCCCTGCCAGACAATAGTGTAGACGCAATCACTATGGCCTTTGGCATTCGCAATGTATTGCCGCGAAACGAGGCATTCCAAGAAATGGCGCGCGTTCTTGTGCCCGGAGGACGTGCCTGTATCCTCGAATTTGGCTCCGGTAAAAATCCCATTTGGGGCGGACTCTACAATCTGTACTTAAAACGCCTACTGCCACAGCTTGGCAAGATACTCTCCAAAGATACGGCTGCTTACACCTATCTTGCCGAAAGTATATGCGCCTTCCCCACCGCAAAGGAACTTGAAGAAGAAATGCGTGCAGCCGGCTTTGCCTGCGCATGGCATATCCCCTTAACTTCCGGTATAGTATGCCTGCATATAGCCGAAAAAGAACGCAATACTCAATCAAATTCCACAAGTACATTGTAATTTCAACGTTCACCTCTCAAGGAGACTGTGCCTGCCTTAAAAATTCATGAACAGCCGCCGCATAATAACACAAAGGGCGCTCAATGCAGGCAAACAGCAAAAAAAGGATAGAGTCATGAGCAATATGTGGCCAGCGTGTGAAGGAGATATTCACTATATTTCACCGCCCCCTCCCGATACATGGATTAAGGAAAGACGAAGCCTCGTTATTCTTGGGAGCACTGGCTCCATAGGGGTCAACGCACTACGCAGCATTGAAAAAAGTCCGGGACACTTCCAAATTCTCGCCCTTGCAGGCGCACGCAATGTACAGCTTCTCGCAGAACAAGCCGCGCGATGGCGCCCTGCCTATATAGGCGTTTTTGATGCCGCCTCACGCGACCTCGTTCGCAAGCTCTTACCACGACACTACAAACCGCAATTGCTCTGCGGAGCGCAAGGCTACGCGGAACTTGCGCGACTTGAAGAGGCAAATACAGTCCTTTCCGCACAAGTTGGCGCCGCAGGTTTGCGCGGTACTGTGGCGGCAGCGCTGGCAGGAAAAGTTATTTGTCTCGCAAATAAAGAATCACTTGTCCTTGCAGGTGATCTCATTCGACGCATCTGCGCACACACAAAGGCGTCCATCCTCCCCGTCGATTCAGAACACAATGCCCTTTTCCAACTCCTCGCAGGCCGCGAAGCGCAGCACGTAAAAAAACTTATTCTCACCGCCTCAGGCGGCCCCTTCCAGCACCTCTCATTCAAAGAATTGCAAAGCGTCACCAAGGAACAAGCACTCAAACACCCAAATTGGAGCATGGGCGCAAAAATTACCATCGACTCCGCCTCACTCATGAACAAAGGGCTAGAACTTATCGAGGCATATCACCTCTATAATATTCACCCCGAACGCCTCGGCGTCCTCGTACACCCCCAATCAATTATCCACTCGCTCGTAGAATTTGCCGACAACTCCGTCCTCGCACACATGGGCGCACCGGATATGCGCATGCCCCTCGCACATTGCCTCCTGTGGCCTCATATGGAAGATGTCGGCGTGAGTCCCCTCGACCTTCTCAAAATCGCATCACTCACCTTTACCGAACCTGATACAACTCGCTTCCCCTGTCTCGCATTGGCACAGCAAGCCCTCAGCCACGATACCGCGCTTCATACACACGATGCCACACAATGCGTCGTCCTCAACGCCGCCAATGAAGAAGCCGTAGACCTCTTCCTACAAGGCCGCATCGCATTTATGGATATCCCCACACTCATCGACATGACCATGAAACACTTCAAGCACCTCAACAACGCAACACCACAGCACAAAGCACAAAGCACAGCAGAGGCCTATGACGTGACCGTCGAGCACTGCGTACAAGAAATTTTAGAATGCGACAATGCCGCACGCAAAAAATTACGCACCCTTGCTGCAGTGCCAGAAGTCTCATAATACCTTGTGAAATCTAAAAGTTTTTTTATTTTTTAATTTTTTTCTTGGGGGGAAACTTTTTTTTCCTAAAAAAAGTTTCCCCCCAAGAAATTAAAAAAAAGAAAAAACAAAAAAGAAAAGAAAAGAAAAACAAAAAGAAATCTTTCTATTTAATAACTTTTACACCGTCCATGAATGGGACGAGAGCGTCGGGTAGGATGATGCTGCCGTCTTTTTGCTGCCCGTTTTCGAGTATTGCGACGAGTGCGCGTCCTACGGCGAGACCGGAACCGTTGAGGGTGTGGGCGAATGTTGACTTGCCGCCCTTGGGCTTGAAGCGGATATCTGCTCTGCGGGCTTGGAAGTCGCCGCAGTTGGAGCAGGAGGATATTTCACGATAGGTGTTTTGCCCGGGCAGCCAGACTTCGAGGTCGTATGTTTTTGTAGCCCCGAAACCCATGTCGCCTGTGCAGAGGACAATGGTGCGATAGGCAAGGCCGAGCTTTTCGAGGAGGGCTTCGGCGTGGGTGCGCATGAGTTCAAGCTGGTTGTAGGAGTCGTCGGGATGAGCGAAACGCACCATTTCTACTTTTTGAAATTGGTGTTGACGGATGAGTCCCTTGGTGTCTTTGCCGTAGGAGCCGGCTTCGGAGCGGAAACAGGGCGTTTGTGCGCAGTAGGCGCGGGGGAGGTCGTCTTCTGTGAGGACTTCGCCGGCGTGAAGGTTGGTGAGGGGCACTTCTGATGTGGGGATGAGGTAATATTCCCAACCTTGAATGCGGAATAAATCTTCCTCGAATTTGGGCAGTTGGCCTGTGCCTGTCATGCTTTGCTTATTGACAATGAAGGGCGGTGCGACTTCGATGTAGCCATTTTTTGTGTGCTCGCTGAGGAAGAATTGTGCGAGTGCGCGTTCGAGGCGTGCTGCCCAGCCGAGGAGGACAACGAAGCGAGAGCCTGCGAGTTTGCTTCCGCGTTCGAAGTCGAGACCGCCGAGGGCGGTGCCAAGTTCCCAGTGTTCTTTTGGGGTGAAGTCGAATGTGGGCGGTGTTCCGAACAATTTTACTTCGAGATTGTCATTTTCGTCTTTGCCGACGGGCACACTTTCGTGGGGCATGTTGGGGACGCCGAGGAGCCATGCGTCAACTTTTGCTTTAGCGGCTTCTGTTTCTACGTCAAGTGCTTTGATTTTATCGGACAGGGCGCCGAGGGCGGCGAATGTTTCGGAGGCGTCTTCGCCATTTTTTTTACGGCGTCCGACTTCTGCGGACGCGGCATTGCGTTCGCTTTTGAGTTTTTCAACTTCTGCGAGCAGGCGGCGACGTTCTGTGTCAAGGGCTTGAAATTCTTCCATCTTAAGGGCAGAGCTTCGCGCTTCGAGCGCCTTTGCCACAAGTTCGGGTGCTTTTTGCAGCATTTTTATATCAAGCATGGCTTATGTAAATCCTTTTATATTTTGGAAAGTTTCAATGTATTTGCAATGGTGTGCGCGACAAGTTCCGTGTAGGCAGTGCTGTCGAGGCTTTCTTTTTGGGAGGCCTCGCACAGACTGTGAGGCGCATTTTTGAGCGAAGCGTGGGGGGTGACTTCGTATTCCGGTGGGAAGGAGTCGGCAAAATACATATCTTGGAATCCGGAAAACTTTATGCTGTGCGCGGTCGCGTCGAGGACGGCGTGTTCGTCGTCGGCTATGAGGCCGAGGCTTTTTGCATGCAGGAGTGCGGCGAGGCATTCGCCGCCTTGTGTGCAAGTGATGTGTCCGTGACGGTTGGCAAGGAGCATGGCATCCATTATTTGCTGTTCTGTCACTTGCATGACGCTGAAGGCTTTGTCTACGGGCATGCCTGTTGCGGCGGCTTTTTCGATGTATTTGTCTACGAGTTTACGCACACGCGGGAAGGAGACGGGATTGCCGATCATGGCGGCTTGCGCCACACTTGGGCGCACTTGCACAGGCTCCCATACACGGCTTGCGGGGTCGGCGGCATAGTAGCGGAAGACGGGGTCGGCGTGATGCGATTGCACGCCCACCATACGCGGCAAGCTTTCAATGATACCAAGCTCATGCATCTTGAGGAACCCGGACATGATGGCTGTCACATTGCCCGCATTGCCGATTGGCACAAAAATCACGTGCTTTTTCACGTCCCATCCGTACCACTGCGCCACTTCATAGGCATAGGATTCTTGCCCAAGAATGCGCCAGCTATTTTTTGAATTGAGCAGGGCTACGCGATAATTTTCTGCCAGATATTCTACGACCTTCATGCAATCGTCAAAGACGCCGGGCATTTCGAGCACGGTGGCACCACTGCCAAGAGGCTGAGAAAGTTGTTGCGGCGTCACCTTGCCTTGAGGCAAAAGTACAACGGACTTAAGAGGCGCGCCCACATAGGCCGCATATTGCGCCGCCGCCGCAGAAGTATCACCTGTAGAGGCGCAGACGGTCAGCACTTCGTCCCAATTATTCTTACGCGCCAAGGCTTTCAAATAGCTAAAAGCACAGGCCATGCCCCTATCCTTAAAAGAGGCGCTGGGATTTTGACCGTCATTTTTATAGGCAAAATTACAGCCTGTATGCTGCTTTAATGCCGCAGATGCCTCAACAATCGGCGTGATGCCCTCGCCAAGATAGACAATATCCTGCGCATCCACCACCGGCGCCATAAGCTCATAATAGCGGAAAATACCACGAAGAGCGTCGTCCCTTGTATTAGCCCTGCCATCAAAAACAGCACGCCAATAAGCACCATCATGCGCCTTTAAGGTCTCAAATGTCGTGTCTTCCAGCAAGAACACGCCGCCACATTGAGGGCACGTATATAAAAGGCTGTCACTTGCATGGCGCGCATCACAGCCAAGGCAGACATATTCCAACGTTCCCCTATAAGTGGGGAATAAGGCATTTGACATGAAACATCTCCTTCATTTTTGTTTTTTTGCGGGGGGGAGGGAAACTTTTGCTAGCGCCAAAAAGTTTCC
>CAYJHT010000023.1:0-11943 GCA_964369615.1 uncultured Desulfovibrionaceae bacterium | reverse complement strand
GGTTTGGGGGGAAACTTTTTTTTCCTAAAAAAAGTTTCCCCCCAAGAAAAAACTTAAAAAAATAAAAATAAAAATAAAAATAAAAATAAAAAAAGTTTCCCCCATAAGTTTTTAAAAACTTTAACTCTACACGTGTAATGCTAAAGAGTGTACTCGTTTTGATGAGAGTATGGCCTTTGTGGGTGTGTTTTTTAATACATTGAAAATATGTTATTTTTTCTTTGTCAATATTTTTTTTATATTGTGCTCTGTGTGTGGGTAGGGTGGGTGTGAAGCTAAGGTGGCGCATTGTCTGGATTTTTTCACGACTTTAGGGGGAAAAAAATATTTTTTTGCATTTTTAAAACACGAATGTTTTTAAATGGTTAAAAAAAAATAAGAATGAAGAAAGTCGCGGTTTAAGTTGACATGCGTCCTATTTGTATTTACTGTGTGAGCAAGCCAAATGAACACTTGCTCCAGAATGCTGTCGTCACAATGATTGTAGATGTCGGCGACAGGCTAGAATGTGCTGTGTGATAGATGTGTCTTTGTATGCTCTGTGTGTTCTTGGTTTTTTATCAAGAAAACAAGCTAAGTAGATTACGCACCGTTCTAGTAATGGATATAGAAGTAGGTATTATGTTAAAGAAGACATTGGATACAAAGCCAGAGGCTCAAAGAGTTGCCCATACATCCCCTTCGTTTATGCAAGCTGTTGCGGAACAATCTTCTGCGCCCGTTCAGCGTGGCGG
This sequence comes from uncultured Desulfovibrionaceae bacterium, assembly GCA_964369615.1. Taxonomy (GTDB): domain Bacteria; phylum Desulfobacterota; class Desulfovibrionia; order Desulfovibrionales; family Desulfovibrionaceae; genus CAYJAD01. Next base: position 11,209 of record CAYJHT010000023.1, on the reverse strand, counting down.
GCGGCCGAAAGGTGTGGAGGCGTCATCTGTTGTGCGTGAGTCTGCGGAAAGAGTTTTGTCTTCGCTAAGAAGTGAGCAGGGCATTTCCGATGCGGGTGCTCTTGAGTCTCGCCCTGCAAGCGCTGCCATTGTGTCGCGTTTTCAAGAAAAGCACGAGGCAGGCACGTCCGCAATGGCTGGGGCTAAGCGTACACATGAACAAGCAAGTTCTGCGGCGTCCAAGTATGCGCCAAAAAATACTGAGAATATGACACAAGACTTAGATATAGCTGCCGAAGTGCGTGCAGCAAAGACAAAGGCGGCTGCTATGTTGGCGGCACGAACGCTTGTGAAAAGTGAGCCTGTGAGTACGCAGTCTTCTCGTACGCAAGCGACTTCAACACAGGCAACCTCAGCACAGGCGTCCTCAGCACAAGGGACTTCAGCACAGGCAACCTCAGCACAAGGAACCTATGCTGCGGCACAACGCACAGTCGCCGAGACCCTGCCTAGGGCAAAAAATACGTCGCCCGTTCCATCCGCATCCGAAAACGCCAAACGCGAACAAAAAGAAAATCCACAAGGATCACAACGCAATAAAGGGCAAAGCTCTCCCACTAGATCGCCCATAGAGCGTAAGAAAACAGAGCGCAGTCCCGGAAATTACAGCGCAGAAGAAAAAATAAAATTTCTTGCAGATGTACAAAAAGCAGAAAGTGCTCTGCGCACCGCCACTGAGGAAAGCCTTAAACAGGTAAAAAACACTGCAACGATACACAAGCAAAGTACAAAAGAAATAGTTACACCGTTGAAAAATGATGATAGCATGGATTCAAATGTACCACATGCGCGTATGGACGGGCGTGTGAACACGAAGAGTGACAATACACATTTTTCCCAAGAGAGTGTTAAAAATACTATGTCTAGCGTCCCTATCGAAAAAGCGAAGCGGGAGTATCCTCCCAAGAACGACAGCGAGAAAGAGACGGTGAGTGCTGCAGTGAAAACCTTCACGCCTGTGAAAGAGACTGCTAATACAGTGGCTGCTGCCCCTCCCGATAAAGATACGAATATGCCACGGACGATACGCGAAGCAGAGCTAAAGCAAAGCAAAGTGGCGCCACAGGTGGCAAAACAAACACCCATTACGCCCGCTTCCTCAAAAAAAGCAGAGGAAGTGAGCCAAGATGCGCTAAAGACACCTAAGAGCCAAGGGAAGATTTCTCCCATGACACCAGCGCAAGAAAAGGCAAAGAATGTGGCCGCAGCTTCTGAAGCTTCCGGCGAAAAGCCCGTCAATGCGCCCGCACCTAAGATGCAACACACTGCACCTGAACGAGGAACCGACGCAGGTGTGCCCCTTGGCTCGCAAAATCAAGCGCCTGCGGACTCCATTCCCGATGTGCCCCCCATGCCTGTAGCGCCTTCGGAAGTGGATTTTATTCCGCCGCTTTTGCGCAGTTTAAGCAGTCTTTTGCGTTTGCGTGGCAAGAGTATCTCGCCACAGTTTTTATACGCAGGTCTTGCAGGCGTTGGCGAAGTAACCCCCGGTGAATGTATGCGGGCAGCTGGCAGAGCAGGTCTGCAAGCACGTATTATTCACCGCCCACTTTTAGAAGATATTTCACCTATGACTTTGCCGTGCATCCTCTTGTTGCAGGGCAATCGCTCATGCCTTTTAACGGCTTTAAGCCATAATGTAGCCACGGTTATTTTTCCGGAAATGGGAGAGGATCCGCAGCAAGTAAGCCAAGAAAGTATTTTACGCGAATATACAGGCTATGCCGTGTTCGGCTCCGTGGAAAAACAACCAGATAAACGCATAGATACCTTTCGCCGTCCTCAAGGCAAGCGCTGGTTTTGGGATGCCATTAAACATTATGGCCCCATTTATAGGCATGCGGCATTTGCAAGTGTGATTATCAATTTAATCGCGCTTGGCAGTCCGCTCTTTGTCATGAATGTCTATGACCGCGTTGTGCCCAATAATGCTATCGATACCCTGTGGGTTCTTGCGCTTGGCGTCACTATCGCCTATTTCTTCGACTTTTTATTACGAACACTGCGCAATCACTTTGTCGATACGGCGGGGCGCAATGCAGACGTTGTTATTTCAAGTATGCTGGTGGACAAGGTGCTCTCCATGCAGCTTGACCATAAGCCGGAGTCGACGGGCGCCTTGGTGAACAATGTGCGAGAATTTGAATCTCTGCGGGAGTTTTTTAGCTCATCGACGCTTTTATCCTGTATTGATTTACCTTTCTTATTCCTTTTTGTTCTGTGTTTGAGCTTTATTGGCGGCCCCTTGGTCATATTGCCCTTGGTGGCAATGCCCATTATGTTCGGTGCGGGGCTTATCTTGCAGGCGCTTGCAAAGCGCGCTGCGGAAAAAAGCTACTCGCAAAATATGCATAAAAACGCACTCTTGACAGAAATAGTGAACGGACTTGAAACGCTTAAGTGCTGTCAGGGCGAAAATCGTATGCAGCGTATGTGGGAAGGTGTGGTAGAAAATTCCGCACAGGCCAACATTGAGACAAAGAAATATGGCTCTCTTGCTGTCGGTTTCTCTGTTTTTATTACGCAATTCGTCACCGTTGGTATGGTTGTGTGGGGCGTGCATCTTATCGCCGCAGGCGAGTTGACGATGGGTGGCCTTATTGGCAGTAATATTTTGGCAGGGCGCGCCATGGCGCCGCTCATGCAGATGGCAGGACTTATCACGCGCTATCAAAATTCGCGTATATCCTTAGACGCCTTGAACATGCTGATGGCATTGCCTTCAGAAGACAGGCAAGAGCAAGCAACTGTAGACTTTGGTCCTTTGGAAGCCTCCTTTACCTTTGAAAATGTCGCCTTTTCCTATCCGGGCGTAGCACGCACGGCTGTAGAAGGCCTCTCCCTTAAAATCAATCATGGCGAAAAAATCGGCGTGATCGGACGTATGGGGTCAGGCAAGTCGACACTTATTCGCCTGCTGATAGGACTCTATCAACCAAAAGAAGGTGCGGTAAAATTTGGCGGCGTAGACTTACGCCAGCTTGCAGGCGCAGACTTACGCTCCCGTGTAGGCTTTGCACCGCAAGACACCGTCTTATTCTATGGCACCGTGCGCGACAATATCGTTCTTGGCGACCCCTATATAAATGATCAGCGTATGATACGCGCGGCCTCCTTAGCCGGGGTGACAGACTTTATACGCACAAATCCCGAAGGCTTTGGCGCACAAGTGGGCGAACAAGGGCGCGCACTTTCAGGTGGACAAAGACAAGCAATTGGTTTAGCACGTTCCCTTGTGCGCGATCCGGAAGTGCTTATATTAGATGAACCCACAAGTAATATGGACACATCATCTGAGCAAGCAGTACAAGCGCGACTTCACAAAATAATAAAGGATAAGACGCTTATATTGGTAACACACCGCATGAGTATGCTGCGTCTTGTGGACAGGCTTATTGTTATGGACGGCGGCCGCATTGTGGCGGATGGGCCAAAGGACGCTGTTATTCAAAAACTGCGCGCATCCTCACCTACAAATCCTAAGAAGAAGGGTGATGAGATTGCCGCGTAGTATGCAAGAGTATCATAAATATATATCCGGTGAGGGGAAACATGAAAGAAACATCGAATGCGAACAAAAATGGCGTACAACTAGGTCAAGCGCGCTCGCCCTATCTTGAGGCAGAAGACGATGGCATGCGCAAGCAGTTGAAGCCCAATGAATTGGTGTATGCCGATGTTGTGGAAGCTGCCTTACAGCGTAATCCCTCAGGGCAAGCACGCTTGCTCTCCATTATAACCGGTTTGTTTATTATTGTTTTTATTACATGGTCTGCATGGGCTGAGATTGATGAAGTCACCCGCGCCGAGGGCAAGGTTATTGCGTCGCAAAGAACGCAGATTATTCAGAACCTTGAAGGCGGCATCTTGCAGGACATTCTTGTGAAAGAAGGGGAGTCGGTCACGGAAGGCACTCCCCTTGCGCGCATTGAAAATGAAACGGCAGCCAGTAACTACAGAGACGCCTTGAGTAAATCTCTTGAGCATACCGCCGCTATTGAGCGATTGCAAGCAGAGCTTGAGAAAAGGAAGCCGGAATATCCCTTAGAAATTAAGGAAAATGCGCCGCAAATTATCTTAGACCAAAACGCCGTCATGCAAGCGCGTATCCTCCAGCGCGAAAGTGAATTGCGTCTTCTTGAATCCCAATACGAACAGCGCTTGCAGGACGTGGAGGAACAAGAATCACGTAAAAGATCTGTCGACAGAAACCTCGCCCTTGCTGTTGAACAGCGCGATACCGTCTTGCCTCTTCTTGAGCGCAAGAACTATTCGCGTATGGACTTCTTGGCTTTGGAGCAAGAAGTGGCAAGTCTTGAAGGCGAACTTGCAGGCTTAACCTCATCTATCCCCAAAACACAGTCCGCCGCGGACGAAGCACGACAGCGCATCGTCTTTCGTGAAGCAGAGCTTGACGCACAAATCACAGAAGAAATAAATCAGCGCCGCACTGAGTTGAACTCCTTACGTGAAACGCTCGCCGCCGGCAGTGACCGCGTGACGCGTACAGTTGTACGCTCGCCAGTCAATGGAACGGTGAAGCAGATTCATTTGAATACTCTTGGCGGCGTTGTCAAACCCGGCGAACCTATAATGGAAATTGTGCCGACAGATGACACCTTACTCGTAGAAGTCAAGGTACGCCCTTCCGACGTGGCTTTCTTGCACCCAAAGCAAAAAGCAATGTTGAAGTTTTCTGCCTATGATTTTGGTATCTATGGCGGACTTGAAGGCGTTCTTGAGCAAATCAGCGCCGATACCATCGAGGATAAGCAGGGCGAAGTTTTTTACCTTGCCAAGTTGCGCACACATAAAAATGGCATCAGCCACGGCACGGAAACCCTGCCAATTATTCCGGGCATGACGGCAACTGCAGATATTTTGACCGGACGTAAGAGCATTTTAGACTATATTTTGAAGCCCATATTGAAAGCACAGCAAAACGCACTTCGTGAAAGGTAGGATTGCATGAGCCAACTTCGCCCCCAGAGAAAGGTGTCTTTCAGGAGTTTTCTGCTTATTTTTATGCTTGTTGGCATGATTTCCGGTGTTTCGCTCTTCTTTGCGACCTATACTATCAACCATGTGAGCGCGAGCATGGAGCGCAACCTTGACCTTACACTGCGCACGGATGCACAGGTCAAGGCAGGCGCTGTCAGTTTATGGTTTGAGAATATGCAATTTATTGTTCGCCAATTTATTGACAAAGATATGCTGCGCCTTTTCAGTGTTGAGACGATTTTGCTCGCAAAGGAAAAAAGCGCTATTGTGGGCGGCATGGCCGTCTATACGCCGGAACTTCTTCAGCGTGCCGAAGAATTAGGGCGTATTCAACCTGTTCTTAAGAAAAGTTTGGCGACCTTCATGGCAGAAAATGAGTTTATTGCTGCCAGCTTGTGGGATGCAAACTTAAATCCTCTTTTGCTTTCTGCCGATGCAGAAAAGTCCTTAACCGCAGATATTGAACAACTTGTTATAGAATGCATTACCGAGGCCAAGGTCGTCGTCTCTCCTGTAAGTTCAGAAGATGACGGTCTGAGCATGGTGGCTATGTATCCTGTCTTTCCCCCTACATATATAGAAGAGCTTGACGCAAAGCGCCCTGTTGCTGTTTTTCTTATCAAGGTGCCTGTAGAGATGGCGTGGACAGAAATTTTGCGCTCCACGAAGGAAGATGATGGGGAATATCGTATTTTTCAGTGGCCGTCCGATGGCGCACTGACCCTTGAATACCTTGACATGAAAACGGGCAATATTATGCCCTTTGCTGAATGGAATGCCGCTCATGGCGAGGAACTTCCTCTTATTCGCCGTTCTGTACCGGATACGGAAGATGTGTATTCGATTGGTTTGCCCATTACAAATACGGACTTCATCGTCACCCATGAGGAATCAGCCACGCTTGCAGAGAGCTTTTATACAGAGTTTAAGCTTATTATGTACTCTGTTGTGGGGAGTGTTATTGGTTTTACATGTATCATGGTCATTGTATTATGGTGGTACTTAATTGGACGCAATGAGCGTGATATCGCAAAAAGTATGCGTAAACTCCACCATGATGTCAGCTCGCAGCAGCAGATCTTGGACGGCATCAATACGGCCTTGTCAGACGGGGTTGTCTTGACAGATACCCTTGGTAATATTCGTTATGCCAATGCGAGTTTTGCGGCTATGGTGCGCCAATCTGTGGATACGCTCCATGGCTTTAAGCTTGGGAATTTTTTACATCCCACAGCGGCAGAATGTTTGCAAAAGCATTTGGACTCTGTTGTGAAGTCCGAAAATGCATTGACCTTTGAGGAAAAGCTTACTATTCGTAATAAAGACATATATTTGCAAACTGTTTGCACGCCGTATTTTGGCGAAAGACACAAGGTAAGCGGCGTTGTTTCCGTGTATCGCGACGTGACAAAGATGGTGCTTGAGCGCGAGGAAGAGCAAAAACGTATTATGCAGCTTATCCAAGTGCTGACTATGTCTATTGAACTTGTGAATCCCTATCTTTGCGGGCATTCGATGGTGCTTGGTGATCTTGCGACATTCTTGGGCGAAAGGCTTGAATGTACGCAAGATGAATTAAAAACCTTGCGGATGGCGGCCTCATTGAGCCAGATTGGCATGATAAGCTTGCCCCAGGATTTATTGAATAAGAAAGGTTCCTTGACGGATGAGGAACGAGAGCTTATGAAGACACACGTTTCCAAGACAAAGGGCTTGCTTGAAGACTTTGATTTTGGTTTGCCTGTGCAAGATACTATTTATCAAATGTACGAAAATATGGATGGAACAGGCTATCCGCAAAAGCTTGCGGGTGAGGATATCTTATTTTTGTCACGAATATTGCACGTAGCAAATGCCTTCTGTGCCATATTGCGTCCTCGGGTGTATCGTACAGCGAAAACCCTTGAGGCAACCCTCGCAATTTTTGACAGATCAAAGCATATGTATGATGCAAAAGTTTTGGAGGCCTTGCGAGGTTTTTCAGAAAGTGATGCAGGAAAGAGTTTTGTTGAGAAATTGCAGAATAAATCATTGACTACATAGGAAACTCTATGAAAATTTTGTTCTTACCTTATAGCTTTCCGGGACCTTTTCGACATACGGCGGGATTTTTTGCCGGCATGCCGGATACGAAGGTGCTCTTTGTGACAGAACGTTCACGCAGAGATGTGCGTATTGCAGGTGTGCGTCGTATTTTAATTTCTGTGCCACCAGTGCCAACAATGGCAGACAGAGCCGAGTACGTGGCAATTCGTGGTTTGCGCCGTGGTACATATATGGCGAATGCTCTTGTAGGTTTAAAAAGTCAGGGCTTTACGCCAAATATTATCGTGGCACACGCAGGACAAGGATGTAGCCTCTATGTCCGCGACGTCTACCCAAAAGCCTTTTTTGTCGCCTATGCCGATGGATTCCATACACGTGGAAGCACCTTTACGCTTCTATCTCAAAGCAAAACGCAGCCTGTAATGGACTTTGCGCCGGATAGAGTACGCAACTTTTTCCAATGGAATGCTTTGCACGATTGCCATATGGCTTTTACATCTACGCATTGGCAGAAGTCATTCTATCCTGATTATTTAGCATCGAGAATCCATGTTATGCATGAGGGGATTGATGCAGATTTCTTCTCCATGAACAGAGGACAGAAGTTTAAGGTGGATGGATGCGACTTGTCTCATGTGGAAGAACTTGTGACATTTTCAGGTCGTAGTTTAGAGTCGCGCGGTTTTCCGCAATTTTTATACGCTCTACCTCAGATTTTACGCGAAAGACCCAAGGCGCATATCCTTGTTATGCTGACACAAACAAAGGACGCAGGTCTGAGCCAGCAGTGGTTGCAGACCCTGCAACAAAAAGAAAGTTTTGACGTAAGTCGCGTGCATTTCTTAGGCTTTCGCCCATATAAAGATTATCGGATGCTTTTGCAGGCCTCTACAGTGCATGTCTTTTTAACAGCACAAAATGCTTTGTCCTCCGGCTTGTTTGAGGCGATGAGTTGTGGCTGTCTCGTCTTGGCTGGTGACACGGAACCTGTGCGTGAAATTGTTTCCCACGGAAAAAATGGTTTTGTATACAGCTATTGGGAAAATGAGCAACTTGTAAAAAGTGTTGTAACACTTTTAGAATCAGCTAATAATATGGAGTCTATCCGCGAGGCTGCACGGGAGAGCATTGTCAAAAAGTACAATGCAGGCATTCAGACGCAAAGAACTGTGGAAACAATTCTGCAAAATTATGAACAGTGGACGACCACATATGGTGAATCCTTCTGATATAGATAGAGATATTAGTGAGTAAGAAATTTATCATACAAAATGAGCAGCATGGAGGCACGGGCGCCGGCAGAACAGTGTGGCGGACTTTGTGCACGTGTTTTGCGGTGCTTGTGTGGACGGCAGTCTTGCTTTGTCCACTCAGAGTGCATGCGGCTGCACCGAACCTTTTTGGTTCCATTGAGTTTAGAGGCCCCATTAAGGCATTGCCTCAATGGCTCCAACTACAAGAACGTAATAGTGCCAATGATATTTTGAAACCAGGATCAAAGCTGAACAGTTCTGTCACGTGGGATAGTCTTAAGCAGAAGATGGAAGGCAAAAGTCCTATGGATCAAATTAAGTATGTAAATAATTTTTGGAATCAATGGCCCTATAAACAAGATCCGAGCGTCTATAAAAAGCCTGATTATTGGGCAACTCCTCATGAGTTTAAAAGAAATTCGGGTGACTGCGAAGACTATGCCATAGCCAAATATTTTACATTGCGCGCCTTGGGATTTCCTATGGAACAATTGCGTATCGTCGTGTTGAAAGATACCATCTTGAACTTGGCGCACGCTGTTCTTGCAGTCTATATTGATAATGACGTTTTTATATTGGACAATCTTTCAAGGAACGTCCTCTCGCATCAAAGAATCAGTAACTATATTCCGCAATACTCCGTCAATGAAAAGAATAGATGGATGCATGTAATGCCAAAGAAGAAATAATAAACCATGGAGAACGTGATGTTTGACGATGCACAAGCAATGGCAACAAATAACCAAGGCGGTACAAAGCGTTCGCGCTTAGCCTTTTTTGGTGGTGTGGTATTGGCATTTTGTGGCCTTACTGTTCTTATTTGCCACACTTTCTACACGGCTCAGAAGGAAGATATTCTGGCAAACCAGTCGGAAAGACTGCAACTTAACGCAGAAACAACAGCTGAAAGTATCCGTTTGTGGGGTACAAGTCTTGAAAATCAAGCACGGCGAGTGAGTGATTCAGAACTCTATCGTCTTTTTGCGCAGGATATGACGTATTTTGACGCTGCTGAAGTAGGCAAACTCAATGACACTGAAGATACAGCGTCTCTTGATGAGGGGATGGCGTATTTGGCGGAACAAATTCCTATGATGCGCACGGTACTCTTAGACTTTATGACCTACAACGGCCTGCAAGACGCACGCCTTGCTGGACCAAATGGCAGTACAATTTTGTCGTCAATTGCGCGCCCAACGCCTCTTGGACAAAATGAAATAGCCGCCATTAAGAAAGCCGTGGCTGAGCGCCGGACAGTTTATGCACCCGTGCGCAATACAGTTGCGGGGATGTTGCTTGATTATGCCTCCCCCCTGTTGCCTGTGGGCAATGAGGAAGACCCCTCTGTAGGCGCTTTTCTCTTGAGCGTGCCTGTGACTGGTCAAATAGCAAGCTTTATTTCCCGTGCAGCAAGCTCTAATCAATTGCTGAGTACGAGTCTTTTACAGCCTACGTCGCGCGGATGGGAAGCTATTCGACCTGACCGCACATTCTTTGTCGAGGCCAATGTCGCGCTTGCCTTAGATGCAGATGCAAAGCACCTTCCCTTTGCTCGCCGAAATGCCATAGACGGGTCGATAGAGGTTTTCTCCATTGGTGAATCTGTTCCCGGTCTTGATTGGGTTGTGGTGCAAGAGGTGCCTGCAAGTGTGGTTGATGTGCAGCTGAGCCGCGCATTTAACCTTGTCTATGGCGCAGGAGCCTTTCTCTGTCTAAGCGTCTTGTTGATGCTTGCCCTTGTCTGGTGGATTATGATTGGTCGTGAACAGCGTACAGTTGCAGAACAATTCAGAAAACTGTACCAAGTTATTCGCAAGCAAAAGCACCTTCTTGACAGCATCAATATCTCCCTTGACGTGGGTCTTATCATGGTGGATGTGAGCGGCAAGCTTCACGTTGTGAACCGTGCATTTGGTTTGATAGTTGATATTCCCGCTGAGGAACTTGAAAATCAGAACTTGCACAATTTTATTCCTGAACAAGTTGCCTTCCAAGTGCAAGAAGCCGTTGCAAGTGTTTCGCGTAGTGGCAATTCCAAAACTATTGAGTTGAAATTACCTCTAAAAGGTGATGAGCGTCTTTTCCGTGCGACCTTATTCCCCTTTGAAGACAAAGATCAGGCGGACAGTATCGGTGCGGCTGTTGTGACCATGCAAGATATTACTGAGTTTCGCAGAAATAGCGAAAAACGCAACAAGCAGCAAATGAGTACAATTGAAGCACTCGTTGGCACGATTGAACGCGTTGACCCATACCTTGCCGGGCATTCCACACTCATGCGCAGGCTTGCAGAGTTGCTTTCTGAGCAGATGGGCCTTGAAGGGCGTGATAAGGATACACTCGCAACGGCGGCAGTGCTCTCACAAATTGGTCGCATCTTTGTGCCTCGCGACTTATTGTCGAAGACGGATAAATTGACTCCTGAGGAACAAGCAGAACTAGGTCGGATTCCTGAATATGCCTATAATATTCTGAATACGATTGAATTTGGTATCCCTGTTCCTGCGGCAGTACTTCAGATGAATGAAAAACTCGATGGCTCCGGCACCCCGAACAAACTCGTCGGCGATGCCATTAGCATGCATGGTCGTATATTAAGCGTCATCAATACCTTCAGCGCTATGGCAAGTCCTCGTGCTTTCCGTGCAGGTCTGCCTATTGATGTTGCCTTGGATATTTTACGCAAGAATGCAAACGCCTATGACCAGAAAATCGTGGAACAGCTCGCCGATGTACTGAAAACGCCAGAAGGTGTTGAAGCCGTAAGCGACCGCCTAACTGAACTGAAAGTAGACTAGTAGTTTGTTTTTTCTAAAAGATTTTTTTGAAAAACACTTGGGGGGAAACTTTTTTTGGGAAAAAAAAGTTTC
>CAYJHT010000022.1:0-12001 GCA_964369615.1 uncultured Desulfovibrionaceae bacterium | reverse complement strand
CCTCCTTCCTCCCCCACAAAAAAACACATTAGAACAAGGTGAAGTTTCCCCCTTCCTTCCCCACAAAAAATAAATGAGAATGCCATGCATCTTGTGAAATATCTGGGCTATTGCCCATATGCGACAAAAGGAGTATACTTTGTGTATGCAAAAAGAACGACACACTATAGAGCTTTTATCGCCGGAACTGCGTAACCAGATTGCCGCAGGTGAAGTGGTGGAAAGACCCGCGTCCGTGTTGAAGGAATTGGTGGAGAATGCCCTCGATGCCGGAGCTTCACAGGTGACTATCCATTTGGACGGCGGCGGTCAAAGCCTTATTAAAGTACAAGACAATGGTCATGGTATGGCGGCTGAAGAATTGGAATTGGCTGTGACGCGTCATGCGACGAGCAAAATTCACAGTATTGACGACCTTATGCATATCGCTTCCTATGGTTTTCGTGGTGAGGCCTTGCCAAGTATCGCGTCTGTGGCACGTGTAGCAATTACATCGGTGGTGAAGGGGCAGGACGTTGCGCAGCATATGCTTGTGGAATATGGCAGCGTGACACAAAAAGGCCCTGCGGCCTTGCCGCAAGGAACTGTTATCGAAGTGCGCGATCTTTTTACAAATATCCCAGCGCGTCTTAAGTTTTTGAAAACGCCTGCCACCGAAAATAAAAAGGCGCAAGAATGGCTTACACGCCTTGCTCTTGCAAAGCCACATGTCGGCTTTACTCTTATGCTCGCTCAGCGAAAAGCACTGCATTTGCCTGCAAAGCAGAGTATACGCGAGCGTCTCTCAGTCTTGTGGCCGCCTCACATTATGGAAACCATGCGCGCTTTTGACGTACATCATAATAATATGCGCGCCCATGGGCTAGCCTCCTTGCCGCATGTAAGTCAAACACGCAATGACCGCATCCTTTTTTATGTGAACGGCAGAACCGTTTACGATAAAACCCTCACCGCCGCTGTGCGCGATGCATATAAGGGACGCCTCACGACGAAGGACTTTCCGCAAGTGCTCTTGTTTCTTGAGATTGATGCGCAAGACGTGGATGTCAATGTGCATCCGGCAAAAACAGAGGTGCGCTTTCGTGATACGACTGCAGTGTTTTCTTGTGTGCGTCGTGCCGTAAGTTCCGTGCTTGATGCTGCACTTGGGGCGCCGCAGGGGGATTTTTATTTTGCGGGCGAGCAGGGGGTATCGCAGGCGTACGGCCGTGAATATTCCCACGACACACCGAAAGCACAAGATTTTTGGGGCAGACTGGATGAGCCGGGCGTCATGCCAAAAAAGAGCGCGCAGCCTTCGGCGTCCCTGCCGCCTGTCACAATATATACGCCGCCTGATCAATCTTATGCGCCGGCGCCTGTATTTTGTGACTATGGAGAGAAAGAAGATGATGTGTTTGCTGCCATTGGCGACACAGTTGCCTTAGCCGCGCCCCCGCCGTATTGCGTAGAAGAAAGTGTCGACTTTGAGCGCGATGCCACCTACTCAGATGACCACGATGAGGGCGCAGGTGCAGGCATTGCAGTTGCAACCGCGCCGCACGCGACACTCACAAGGACGGGGATTGCACACCTAGGCTTGACGTATTTAGGACAAATAGCTCATACATATCTTTTGTTTCGCGAACATAGCTCAACCTTGCTCTTGCTTGATCAGCACGCCGTACACGAACGCATTCTCTTTACCCAAATGCAACGCAATGCTCTGCATTCCCACGCGCAATTACAAGCTATTCCAGTAGAATGCGCTCTGCACCCGAGCGAGGCGGAGCGTTTTCTTATCCTTAAAGAGACATTCCAACGCATGGGTTTTGTGTTAGAATGCAGCGCACAAAAACTGACCGTGACCGCCATTCCTGCCATGCTCACGCGCTCTGAAGCACAGAGTTTTTTACGCGAAGCATTAGCCGGAACAAAGGATGACCTGACTACCTTATATGTCTCCATGGCGTGCAAAGGCGCAATTAAAGCCGGACAGGCCTTGACAGAATCAGAGGTCATGGCCTTGTTGCAGCAATGGGCACAAGTGCCCGACCGCGAATATTGTCCTCATGGGCGTCCGTGCCTTATACGCCTGACTGCGATAGATTTGGAGAAAATGTTTAAAAGAAGAGGCTGAATATATGATTTTTGGGCATATTTTGTATTGTTTGTGATCTTGCGTAGGAGTCCAAAATTTTTGTGTATAAAAAAATACGCACGAAATGCTTTTTTTATTGAAAAAATGCTTTACATGGGCGGCAGTCCGTGAGAAGGACTTGTTAGGGCATGAGAAGAAGGTGAGATAAGCACGGCTTTTGCCCATGAAGTAGGGCGCTGAGCGACACGGGTAAGGTTCCTGTAAGGTACGTAAGAATTCTCAGCCCCCCCCACGTGTGATTCGATATTTTTTTCTATTATGGATCGCGCGGAGTGTTTTTTTGTAGAATTTTTAGGCAAAGCAGCACAGAAAGGCTTTGCAATAAATTCGCAAAGCGTGTTGTGGTCGGGATGAAAGGATTCGAACCTTTGGCCTCAGCGTTCCGAATTTTGCGCTTTAGCCACGTTTTAGCTGGTCCCGACAGGATGGAATGGGCTGAAGTGGTGATGCTTGTTTTTTTACAAACACTTTTTTCGCCTTGTCAAAAGTGCGACTCTAGCGTAGGTTAGGGTCGGTTTTGTGGGGCACTCGTTGATTGCTTTGAAAGAAGTCAAATTTTACAGTATGTTTTGAGTAGAAAGTCTATATTTGCCTGTGAGACGCATTTTTAAGATGATGCTGAATATATTATGCGATGTGTGATCTATGGAATGTAATTTACAAACACCATGCTATTGAGGAGACAACTGTGACAAAGGTTTTAATTGTTGACGACTCTGCATTTATGCGTAAAGCATTGACAAATCTTATTGCAGCCGATCCGAGTATTGTTATCGTTGGAACTGCCGCCAATGGTGAAGAAGCCGTGGCGCAAACGGTGAAACTTGATCCGGATGTTATTACTCTCGATATTGATATGCCAAAAATGGACGGCCTTACGGCATTGCAACAGATAATGCGCGTAAAACCGACACCGGTCATGATGGTCAGTTCGCTTACGGAAGAAGGGGCACAATCCACGCTCAAAGCCATGGAGTACGGGGCACTTGACTTTTTACCAAAATCCTTGAGCACGAAACACGATATCTTTGGCGAAGAACTGACGAAGAAAATTAAGCTTTTAGCACGCAAAAAGGCTCTTTTGCAATTGCGGCACGACAAGCAAAAATCTGATTTGGTGCGCCCAAGCGGTGGTGCGGCAAGTGTTGTACAAACACCTTGTCGTGGTGCCCGAGATATCATTGCCATAGGCGTATCCACAGGTGGACCGCCTGCTGTCCAAAAGGTTCTTTCCGCATTTCCCGCAAACTTCCCCGCAGCGATTTTAATTGCCCAACATATGCCCGCCGCCTTCACAGGGCCTTTTGCAAAACGCCTTGACAGCATGTGCAAGATAAGCGTTTCTGAGGCTGTTGACGGGGAACGCCCAAAGGCAGGTCATGCCTATGTGGCGCCCGGTGGCAAGCATATGGTGCTTACCATGAAGGGACCACTCATGGAAATAAGCATTACCCAAGAACCCAAGAGCGCGCTTTATAAGCCCTCTGCTACAGAGCTTATGCGCTCAGTTGCTGAGTGTGTACCACGTAAGTCTATCGGTGTTATCCTCACAGGTATGGGGAGCGATGGCCTTGAAGGTATTAAATTATTGCGCCAAAAGGGCGGCTATATTATGGCGCAGAACGAGTCGTCGTGCGTCGTCTATGGTATGCCCAAAGCGATCGTGGAAGCGAACTTGTCCGACCAGACACTTGATATAGCCCATATGGCCGACGCCCTCATGACAGCAATAAAAGGCTAAAAACAACAATAGAGAAGCAGTATGATTAACGAGCACACGCAAGCGCCAAATATACAATCCGTGATGGCAGATCTTAACAGCGGCGATAACAGCACCATCAGAAGTGCTGCCTTCATTGCCGGTGATTTAGGACTTACGGACGCAATAGA
This sequence comes from uncultured Desulfovibrionaceae bacterium, assembly GCA_964369615.1. Lineage (GTDB taxonomy): Bacteria > Desulfobacterota > Desulfovibrionia > Desulfovibrionales > Desulfovibrionaceae > CAYJAD01. The sequence goes on along the minus strand of CAYJHT010000022.1, from coordinate 7,971 downwards.
CTCCTTGTGCGAACACATCAAAAGTACAAATATTGGCGTGCAAGAAGCCGCAGAATACGCTTTGCGTAAAATCAGAGGCAAGGGCACCATCCAAAAGATGGTTCCGCTTTTGCGTAATGATGAAACGTCATTGCGTAATATCGCCATGGATGTGCTGCGCGAAATTGGCTGCGATGACCTAAGCTCCATACAGCCCTTCTTGCGCGACCAAGATCCCGATATGCGCATCTTTATCGCAGATATCCTCGGACACACCAAGAGCCGAAAAGCTGTGCCTTTGTTGTGCGAGGCCTTGCTCAAAGATCCTGAAGTCAATGTGCGCTATCAAGCCGCCATGAGCCTTGGCAACCTTGCATTTCCAGAGGCGGGCGACGCCTTGCAACAAGCCATGCACGATGAAGAGTGGGTGCAGTTCTCTGTTGTGGAGGCGCTTACGCGTATAGGTGCAGACTCTGCTATCAATGCTCTTGTGCAGTCCTTGGATACGTCATCGCCCCTTGTAGCCTCTGTTGTCATAGATGCTCTTGGTGAGATGAAAAATATCAAGGCTGTTCCCTTACTGCTGAAGTTTTTAGAAAAAACGTCTACGGTCTTGCGCCACAAAACAGTCAAGGCCATTGTTCTTATTCTTGGTGAAAGCTCCCTATCCTTACTTGCTGCCAAGGAACAAGCCCGCTTTAAGGAGTATCTTGAAGACGCTCTTGGAGACGAGGAAGAAAGCATTCAGCGCGCCGCTCTTTCGGGCTTGTCAGTTATGGGGGATGCCACCTCCTCAAGAGTGATTATGGATCTGGCTGTGGGTATAAAACGCCCTGCTGAGGATGATATTTATGACGTCTGCGTGAAGACTCTTGCGACGATTGGCTATAATGAAGCTTTTTGTGAGTTTTTCTATAGCACGGAACCGCGCGTTTTGCGTGTAGCTACGGACGCGTGCTTACAAATGACGACAAGCTTGTGTATGGAGCCCATTGCCCAAGTGTTTTGGCGTATGGAAAGGGACACACAGCGTATGGCAAGCCAGTATATGGCACGCAGTGCGCAGCCTTCAGACGTGCCCTTTGTCTTGGATATTTTGGAGAAACATCATGACGGTGAAATTCTTAAAAATATTCTCTCTTGCCTTGGTGAGCACCTTAAGTATGTGGAAGAACAAGAAAGAATTTTCTCCTTCTTAAAGCATCCCATGCCGGATGTGAAGGAGGCTGCACTCTTAGCCTGTATTAGCCTAAATACTCCGGAGCTGAGTCAGCGCTTTAAGGGGCTTTTGCACGACGGGGACGAAGAAAGCCGCATGTTTGCAATCTATGCCCTGAGTCATATAAACATGCAATTAAATATACAATATGTTGTAGATGCCTTGAGTGATGAGAGTTCACTTGTGCGTCAATTGGCGGTGGAGAGCTTCAGTCAATTGGGCTTTTCCTTGCATCAGCATGTGCATTATCTTTTGCCTAAACTAGAAGACCCTGCCCATGAGGTTCGCAGTGCCTTGGTGGATGTTTTAGGATCTTCAGGAGATTGTAGCATCATCCCTCATCTTTTAAACGCTTTGGACGATGATAATGAATGGGTATGCATTCGCGCCGTAGAGGCGCTTGGCGTACTTAAGGCAGATACCGCCGTCCCGAGGCTGCTCTCCATTATGGACACTGTCTCGCTCATGGTTTCCCTCAAAATCATTGATACTCTGGCAGAAATAGGTGGCAATGTTGTTTTTAGAGCCTTGCTTGAGATGATGCACCATGAAAACTTTGAACTTCAGCAAGCTGCTACAGAGGCCATTGCCAAAATAAAAGCCGGTCAGGAATAAAGCTTATGTCATCACTATTTAAGCGTCCTCCTCTCCCTTTTCAGAAGGATCTGAAAATCAGCAATGAAGAATTTCTTCAGCTGCGTGATTTTATTTACCAGCAAAGCGGCATCTATATTGGAGAAAACAGAAAATACCTCGTAGAAAATCGCTTAAGTAATCGTATCAAAGAGTTAAAATTAAAATCGTATTCAGAGTACTATAATTTTTTACGCTTTGACGTGAGTCGTCGCTCTGAATTGAACCGTCTTTTTGAAGTCGTTACGACCAATGAGACAAGTTTTTATCGTAATCCCCCGCAATTGCGTGTTTTTCAAAATTCAGTATTGCCGCAAACCATTGAAGAATGCAAAAAAAGCGGCAGAAAGCGTTTGCGTATTTGGTCTGCTGGCTGTTCCACCGGTGAAGAGCCGTATACCATTGCGATGATTTTACACGAAGTGCTGAAAAATGAAATCCATTCTTGGGACATAAAGATTACGGCCAGCGATTTGTCAGAGGCTGTTCTTGCGGCTGCACGCCGCGGTATTTATACGGAATATGCCTTGCGAACCACGCCGCGTGACATTGTGGGCAAGTATTTCAAGAAGAATGATAATATTTATACGATTGAAAGCCACGTAAAGCGCCTTGTGTCCTTTGGGCAATTGAATTTGAACGACAGGATGCAATTGTCCCGTGTGGAAAAATCTCACATTATTTTCTGTCGCAATGTGATAATTTATTTTGATGATGATATGAAAAAACGTGTTATCAACGCCTTTTATGATAATTTGACGCCGAATGGAGCTTTGCTCATTGGGCATTCTGAGTCCTTGCATAGTATTAGCCGCGCCTTTGCGCCGGAACATCATACGGGGATTATTGTTTACAGAAAACAAAATTAGAGTTTTATGTCTGCGAAAGTTATAGCTATAGCCAATCAAAAAGGCGGTGTGGGCAAAACAACCACGACGCTCTCCTTAGGTATGGCCTTAGCGCGACAAGGAAAGCAGATATTAATTTTGGATCTTGATCCTCATGCGTGCGCCTCCTTGCATATGAAATTGTATCCGGAGGAGCAAGACGTTACCTTGCATGACCTCTTGCTAGCGCCTGAAGAACAATGGTCACAGGTTTGGGACAAGCTCATTCAACCGGTTGGCACGGACAATATACACTTTGCTGCCGGCAGTATTCGTCTCTCTGAGCTTGAGCTTGATTTGCAAGAGCGCAAGGGCAAGGGGATGGTGCTTGCACATGCCTTGAATGTGGTGCTTGAGCGTTATGATTTTGTCTTATTGGATTGTCCCCCACATGTGGGTATATTGCTTGTGAATGCCTTAGTTGCCTCTCACTTGCTGATTATCCCCATACAGACAGACTTTTTAGCCCTTCATGGATTAAAGTTGCTCTTTGATACCATAAGGACGCTTAACAAGGTGCTTCCAAGCCCCATTCGTTATCGTGCCCTCCCAACGATGTATGACAAGAGGGCGCGGGCGTGTACGCGGGTTCTTGAGCTTTTACGCTTGAAGATGGGGAAGTCCATGTTTACCACGGTTATCGGTGTTGATACGCGCTTTCGCGAAGCCAGTGCTCTTGGAGTTTCCATCTATACGATCGCACCGGAGACTCGCGGAGCTATTGCTTACAACGATTTAAGTAAAGAAGTACTGTCATTATGGTAAAAACGCCTGAACAATATTTCCAAGATCAGGATTTTGGACTGCCTAATGAGGCCGCAGTCGGCTCAGCGCTGACAGCGGCAGAACAGGCTTTTTTGCATAAATATGTGGATGCAAACGATGCTCAGGCCTTAGGTATAGAGCTTGGCGAAGGAGCAACGCAAGCAGAACTTCTGGAGGCTATGCGTGCTATTGCGCCGCTTGAAGACGAATTAAAGCAACTTGACAAGCTTCAAATGATTTTTTTCTATGTGCAAGCGCAATTATATGCTGTGCCCATTGAAGCTGTGCAAGAAGTGATAAAGTATGTGCATCCCATGCAATTGCCTCTGACACCGGATCATCTTGCGGGGATTATCAATTTGCGTGGCAGGGTAACGCCCTTGCTCCACCTTGAGCGCATTCTTTGTGTTGAGTATAAAGAATTTACGCGCGAAAGCTTTATTATTGTAAGTCAGCGTAAAGGACTGCAAATTGGTATCATTGTTGATAAGATACAAACTATGCAGACCATTAAGCAGCATCATATTTCATGGAATGTGGAAGCGCAAATTGGCGCATCTGTGGACTGTGTGAGTGGAATAATTGATTTTAACGATAAAATTTATGGTATTATTTCCATAGACAAAATCGTTGACTTTATGACTTTTCGTTGATTTTTTACTGCAGAATGTGCCTCATTCTTCACGCTCTTGAGCTGGAGAATATCATGAAATAGTGCAGTCTTGACATTCAAATTTACGCGGTTAAATCGCGATACTCTATGCAGCGTGCGTAGCAAACTTCTTGGGGCAAAAGAAGTTTGCATATGGTAATTGTGTGACTAACTAGCCTTAAGTAGGGAAACATTATGAGTAAACACATTCTTGTTGTTGATGATTCAAAAACAATTCGCAATTTGTTGGCCTTTGTCATGAAGGCGGAAGGCTTCAAAGTGACCACAGCAGAAGATGGTTTGGATGGCTTGGAAAAACTCTATAATGGAGCCAAGATTGACCTCATCATCTCAGATGTCAACATGCCCCGTATGGACGGTTTTACCTTTATTAAGACTTTGCGTGAAGAAGAAGCCTATAAAGATACGCCTATCATCGTGCTTTCTACCGAAGGACAAGAGAAGGATATTCAAACAGGTATGAGCTTTGGCGCAAACTTGTACATGGTAAAACCTGCTCAACCAGAAAAAATGGTGCGTAATATAAAGATGCTGCTTGGCTAGCCGATATGCCCTTATATGCGGGCACTTTCTGTGCAGCTTTTTTATTAACGCTTTGCTCTTAAGGGTGTGCTATGAGTCAAGATATTATGGATGCCGAACTGTTTGCTGACTTCATCATTGAAGCGCGAGAGCACCTTGAGACTATCGAACCCAACTTGTTGGAGCTTGAAAGAGCTCCCGGAAACTTGGGCTTGCTCAATGAGATTTTTAGGCCAATGCACTCATTAAAGGGAGCTTCTGGCTTTTTGGGTCTCAATCGCATCAATCAACTTGCACACCGTTGCGAGAACATTCTTGATGAGTTGCGACATGGGAGTATGGTAGTCACCTCGGGCATTATGGATCTTATTTTGGCGTCTACTGACGCTTTGCGCCAAATGCTCGATACGCTCGAATCTTCCAATAGTGACGAGGGGACGCCAATTGAAGCTCTCATAGAAGAGATTGACACACTTATGGCCAATAAGGACGCTCCTGATGCTGGGAGTGCGCCCGATGCTAGCGAACCAGAAGAAAGTACAGCAGAAGAAAATGTGCCAGAAGATAGTGCCCATGGAGAAAACAGCGCCGACCAAGCCGCCTTCGAGGAAAACACATCTGATGCAGGCCAAGCAAGTCCTCATGATAGCCCAGAGAAAAATTCAGAAAATATAGGTGAAGAAAGTTCTACCAGCACTGATGCACAAGCAGGTGCAGCGAAGCCTCACGAGACAGGACAACTCAAAAAGATTAACAAATCCCCAAAACAGTGGATCTGTGAATTTCCTCGCAAGCCTGCCTATTCACTCACTGCCTTCGGTGAAGGCCACCTGAAGGACTTCATAGATGAGTCAGGCGAGATTGTTGAAAGCCTCAATACTGGCCTCCTACAACTAGAAGCGCAACCAGAAGGCCAAGATGAACTTATCAATGACTTGTTCCGCTTTTTCCATAATTTGAAAGGAAATAGTGGTATTATAGGGTATAATGAGCTTAATGCTCTTACCCATGAAGCCGAAACAGTGCTGAATAATGTTCGTAAGGGTGAGATGACGGCAACACATGAGCTGATAGACTTATTACTCTTTGTTGTTGATATTATGGAACTTCTCGTCTTTGAGATAGATGCGGCGCACGGTCAAGTCGAACCGCCGGATACTTCAGAAGTCCTTAAGCCCTTGCAAGACGCCCTTGCGGGTGGGCCTGTCATGTTGCCTGCAAGTATGTATGCCGTGGCCGGCAGTGATGATGAGGGCGAAGACGATGCTAAAGATGCATCGACCGAAGCATCTGAGAACGACACTGCCGATGCGCAGAAGGCACCAACGGAAGTCATTGCGCCAAATATTATCGCTGTGGGAACCGAGGAAGATGATACAGAAGTCTTCCGCGCTACAGTCACGCAGCAAATGGAAATTATCCGAGCAGGTATGGCGACCTTGCAAGGCGACAGCCAGCATAAGCCTTCTGTTGATGCTATATATCGATCTCTCACAGCTATTAAAAACGCCTGTGGCTTTGTCAATTTACCAGATATAAAGGTCTACGCTGAGCGTACGGCGGGCATTGTCGATTCCGCGCGAAATTCTGATATGGACTTTGGCCTTGTGATGGACTTGCTTTCGCAAGAGTTCGATATTATAAATGATATGCTTTTACAGGCATTGAAGAACGGTTCTGGCGATCTTGGCGGTGCAGCTACGGAAGAAGCCGTACAGGCTCCCGAAGTAAAGGCTCCCGAAGTAAAGGCTCCTGAAGCCAAAGCAGAGGCGCCAAAAACTGCTCCCGAACCTAAGGCTCCTGAAGCCAAAGCAGAGGCGCCAAAAGCTGCTCCCGAACCTAAGACTCCTGAAGTCAAAGCAGAGGCGCCAAAAGCCGCGCCTGCAAAGGCGCCAGAAACGAAACCCGCTGCCGCGCCTGCTGCTGCAAAACCTGCTGCCGCGCCCGCTCCTGCAAAGCCAGCTGCCGCGCCCGCTCCTGCAAAGCCAGCTGCCGCACAGGCTGCAACAGACACGCCTAAAGGCTCGTCAACTATACGCGTTGACCATGAAAAACTCGATCATTTAATGAACCTTATCGGCGAGCTTATTATCAATAGAAACCGTTATACCCTTATTGCGCGCCACCTTGAAGATGAAAGTGCACAAATTGACGTGGCACAGGTTGCCCAAAGTTTATCCGAGACAACCTATGCTATGGCACGTATTTCTGACGACTTGCAAGACACTATTATGAAGGTGCGCATGGTGCCCGTGGCCTCCGTTTTCTCACGCTTCCCACGACTTGTACGCGACTTGTCACGCAAAAGTGGGAAGGAAGTAGACCTGATTCTTGAAGGTGAAGAAACAGAACTCGATAAGAGTGTTGTGGAAGTCATTGGTGACCCACTTGTCCACCTTATCCGAAATTCCGTCGACCACGGTATCGAGGCGCAAGAAGATCGCATTGAAAAAGGAAAGACGCCAAAAGGACGCGTTACCTTGCGCGCCTATCATAAGGGTAATTCTGTCGCCATTGAAATCGAAGATGATGGCAAGGGTATCGATCCTGAAAAAATGCGCCAAGTTGCCATTCGCAAAGGTATTCTCACAGCAGAAGACGCAAAACAACTCGATGATCGCGAATCCATGGAACTTATCTTTGCTCCGGGCTTCTCATCTGCAGAAACCATTACAGATATCTCCGGTCGGGGCGTGGGCATGGACGTTGTGCGTACGAATATCAAAAATCTGAAGGGCAGTGTGACGATTACGTCAGAAATTGACAAGGGAACGCGTTTTACACTTCTCCTGCCTCTCACCCTTGCCATCATCGACGCGCTTATGGTGAACGTGGCAGAAGAAATGTTTGCTATACCTCTCGACGCTGTCTCTGAAACGACAAAGATTGAAGCCTCCCTCCTGACAGACATCAAGGGACGCAAAGCAGTCACACTGCGCGGTGAAGTGCTTGGTATTGTTGAGCTTGCAGAGCTTCTAAACTTGCCAAAGCCCGAAGTAGAACCCGATGTGCTCTCCATAGTTGTCATTCATGATAACGAGCGCCGCCTCGGGGTCGTCGTAGACAGACTCCTTGAACGCCAAGAAGTGGTTATTAAGCCTCTCGGTTCTTATCTCGGTGATTTAAAAGGCATTTCCGGCGCCACAATCATGGGTGACGGTTCTGTTATTTTGATTCTTGACCCGCATGAAGTATATACAATGTCCACATCAAAAGCACCTCTCACCTAGGGGCTGTTTCTAAATAAAAGGTATTTTTTATTTTTTATTTTTAAGTTTTTTTCTTGGGGGGAA
>CAYJHT010000021.1:0-12266 GCA_964369615.1 uncultured Desulfovibrionaceae bacterium | reverse complement strand
TTGGGGGACGTGTGCCCTTCAGGGTGAAACTTTTTTTTCCTAAAAAAAGTTTTCCCCCAAGAAAAAATAAAAAAACTTTCCCCACAGCTTGTTACATACGAGGATTACGTCACTGCTTCAAAATATACACAAACCAGCACAGCCTTATCCGCTGCAATTGTGCATCCATCATGCGTATGAGTTTTCGCGTGTGCCTTATTGCAGATAGAAAATCGTGCTCCGTGTAGTGTCACTATATGGTCGACAATAGCAAGACCAAGGCCGGAACCAGAGGCCTCTTGTCCTGCTGGGCGGTAAAAACGCTTGCCAAGATGTGGTAAAATACATTCATCAATGCTCACTCCACTATTTTCAACACATATTTTATCTGTGCTCAAGGAGATATGTACATTATTTCCTTCCGGTGTATAGCGTATGGCATTGTCGAGTATATTCCTTAAAACTATGCTCCATAGTGTAGGCAAACCCATTATCTTTACAGGTATACTGTGGATAGTATATTCTAGACGGATGTGCCTCATTTCGGCCTGCTCTTGGCTTTCATAGCAAGCATCTTGGACGAGTTTTTCCCAATGTAATGGCTCAAGCATATAGATATTTTCAGTGATATTGCCACTAAATTGACTTTCTAATTGCGAAAGCACAAGCAATTGTTCGACTAAGTGACCACATTTATTGGCAGCTTGCAAAATTTTTTGCAAAGCTTTTTTCCGTGCTTCTGGGTCTTCATCAGACATAGCCACAACTTCGGCTTGAATTTTAAGACCTGTAAGAGGAGTGCGTAGCTCATGAGCAGCATTGGCAACAAATGCTCGCTCTTGAGTCAGAAGTATGCCTATGCGCTCAAAAAGTATATTTAATGAGTGGAGCAAGGGTTCTATTTCTGGCGGAATATTTTCATATGCTAATGCGCTGGTGTCATGGGCTTTACGCTGGCATAATTCCCTCGTGATGAGACGCAAAGGACGCAGTTCCCGATAAAGCGCTAAGCCAAAGCCAAGGAGCAAGAAGGGTAAAATGACTATCCACGGGCTAATCTGAGCCAAAATCATGTGTAAAATCATATCGTTCCGATATTCTAGCTCTTGCCCCACGGCGACAATGCGTTCTTTGTCTGATGAATGAAGCCAAAGTATACGCCATTCGTCCCCATCCACTTCCACCTTTGAAAATTTTTCTGCATAGGGTAAAAAAGGAAAATCCTTTCCTTCTTGCCCATCAGTCAACAGTATATCCCCTTGAGCTGAAAAGAGTGCAAAAGCAAGAGCATCGTCATCTTCTCCTTTCAGTTCTTTATCGTGACCGAAAGGCAAGAGGAGTTTGGTAGGGGGAAGCTCAGAACTGTGTAAATCAGGCTCAATACTTAACAAAGTTTTAGCCAAGAGTATTTGTTGTGTATCAAAAAATGTTTTAATATATTTACTACTTGTTGTCACAGCAATGCCCGTGGCAATCAGCCAAGCCACTAAGGAAATTATAGCCAAAAAACATAAAAGCCTCCGTGTTAAACTCCACTTTTGAATGTGTTTACTATAAAGCTTCATTCTCCCTCCCCGAGGCTATAGCCGATGCCATGCACTGTTTTGATAAATGATGCCCCAAGTTTTGCTCGTAACTTATGAATATGCACGTCAATGGCATTGCTGCTTACGTCATCATTCCACCCATAAAGCTTTTCTTCAAGTAGACTGCGCGAAAGCACGGACTTCTTATTTAATAAGAATACTTCCAGTAAAATGAGCAGCTTTGGGGGGAGAGTTATGGCTTCGCCGTTTAAGTAGGCTACGCGCTTTTGTAGGTCAAGGCTGACGCTTCCATGTTCGAGCAAAGGAGGAGTGCTTTGTCCAGCCTGTCTACGCTGTAAAGCCCGCAAGCGGGCTATGAGTTCGGGCAGGGCAAAGGGTTTGGCAAGGTAGTCATCGGCGCCAAGGTTCAAACCCTCTACTCGTTGGTCGATGGTGCCTCTTGCGGTTAAGATGAGTATGGGCATGGTATGCCCCTTCTGTCGCCAAAGCCGTAAAAGCTCAAGTCCATCAACTTTAGGTAAACCGAGATCAAGGACAATAATATCGTGTACGTCCTTTTGTGGTGCCATGCGGGCGAGTTCGCCATCGGTCAGCCAGTCCACCGTAATACCTTGTTTGCCAAGAGCCACCACAAGACCATCGCCAATGATGCTATCATCTTCTATAAGTAATATGCGCATATTAAATAGGGTCGTTACCAAGCAAAAGCAGTATTATTACGAGACGCTGACACTGATTTTAGCTTGGTAACGGACATGTTTATATTATTGCACCTTGCGGACACTTTCCACTTCAAGTTCGACGTGGCCCCAATCCTTATCAACCTTAGTGATAAGCTCGACTGTATCCGTTGGGGCGATGTGTTGTCCACCCCATTTATCGTGGTCTATTTCCACGATACCTTGACCACTGGCGTCTTTAAACGTGTACTTTTCGTCGCCGTCATGATGAATGATGTTGCCTTTCAGTGTTACCCAAGTATCGTCTGCTTGCTGGGCTGCTTGCGTAACTGTCATTAATTGGGGGCCAGGCCCGCTAAAGCCGCCCTGCATACCTGATGGCCCACTAAAGCCGCCGGAGTTATTATTGTCCGCATGAGCTATAGAAGCATGAGCGTTTGTAAACAAGAATGCCATCGCCGTAAAAGCAATAATTTTTTTATTTTTCATAATATTCTCCATTTCTTTGTATTGTGTACGATTATTGAAAGCCTCTCCGTGTTTGCAGTACAGTACACAAAGATTAAGAAAATATTAACTTGTAAAAAAAATCACGCTTACATTTAAGTTTGTTTTTAGCTTTTGCAAGGCACTAATGCCTTGTATTCACTAAAAGTATACATGTAAAAGCAAAAAGCTCGTTTGAATAAAAATCATTCGGCAGCTCTTTTTACATGCTAAACAGATGGTTTTTTTGAAGGGGGGTGTGAGGGGAAAGCTTTTTTTTCCCAAAAAAAGTTTCCCCCCACAGGACTTTTCAAAAAAAACTCACTCTCATTCTACAACTGTACTGCCAGAATTATTACGTGACAGTGAGAAAATTTCAATGTATTCTCTCAAGAGTCATTTCTATAAGGATGCACTTGTCAAGGACATACCCTATTCAACTCACTAAAACTGAAGGAAAAAAAATGGAAAGGACCTTTTCGATTATCAAACCTGATGCTGTAAGTCGCAACTTAAGCGGCGAAATTCTCGCTATGATTCAGAGCGCTGGATTGCGCGTAGTTGCCATGAAAATGATTCATATGAACGAAAAACAAGCCGCAGGCTTCTACGCAGTCCATAAAGACCGTCCTTTCTTCGCTGATCTCGTTCAATATATGTGCTCAGGCCCTGTTGTCTGCTCTGTACTTGAAGGCGAAGACGCTGTGGCAAAATATCGTTCCATCATGGGAGCTACAAACCCAAATGACGCAGCAGAAGGAACTATCCGGAAAAAATATGCCCAAAGCCTTCAGGCAAATTCCGTGCACGGCTCCGACGCACAAGATACTGCTGCTTTTGAAATATCTTACTTCTTCAATGCCTTTGAGATGGTGGGATAATGAAACTTGAAGGACTGAATATAGGGTGCATTGGCTGCGGTAATATGGGCGGTGCTATCATGGGGGGACTTGCAAAGACAAGCCCCTGCACGCTCTGGGGATATGACCCGAATACCCAATGCCAAAACGCTCTGACTGCTCAAGGTATCAGCATGGTCAATGACCCTCTTGACCTTGCACAGCACAGTCAAATCATCATTATAGGCGTAAAACCACATCTTGTGGAAAAGGTGCTGACTGACCTACAGCCTACACTCACCCAAGACAGTGTTATATTGTCCATTGCTGCCGGCATAAGTCTTCACACCATGCAAAGCGCTATCAAGAAGATCTGCCCTGTCATCCGCTGCATGCCAAACACTCCCGCACTCGTGGGACAAGGTGTTTTTGCCTTCTGCTTTGAAGACACTGCCCTACGCGCTGAACAAAAAGCGCTCATGATGCACTTGTTCAAAAACATAGGTCTTTGCCTCGAATTGCCAGAAAAACAATTCACAGCCTTCAGCGCTTTTATGGGCGCAGGCCCTGCCTATGTCTTTCACTTCATGAACGCATTAGTACAAGCTGGCGTCACCTTGGGATTCTCACGCGCGGAATCAAAAAACATGGTGGACGCACTCGTCACAGGCTCCGCTCAAATGTCATCTCTCGCAGAACAGAACCTTACACACCTGCGGGACCAAGTCTGCTCACCGGCAGGCCTCACCATTGCAGGCGTCAACCACCTTGAACGCACTGCCGTGGGCGGACATATTGTAGATGCCGTCCTCGAAGCGGAAAAACGTGGCAAAGCGATGGAACAGTAAAGCTTCACATCAAAAAAGGGGGCTTTACGCCCCCTTTTTATTCACAAAGAAATATCACACCCTATTCACACGCATATAAGGCAGCCTCAAGCACACCCTCTGCGAGAGTCGGATGCGCATGAATGGTATGGATAATGTCCTCAAGAGTTGCCCCCATATTAAGGGCAAGTGCAAGCTCTGCAATTAAGTCAGACGCATGCGCACCCGCAACATGCGCGCCTAAAAGCTTTTTCGTTTGTTTATCAGCTATCAGCTTAAAAACGCCGGGCAACTCGCCCATGGCGTGTGCTTTGCCTAATTCACGCATTTGCACTGTCGAACACAGAACATCATAGCCCGCTTCCTTAGCCTGCGCCTCGCTCATACCAACGCACCCAATCTCAGGTGTGGTAAAAATCGCTGAAGGAACTGCATGATAATCCATGGCTCGTGCAGGTTTTCCTTGGGAGGCTGCAAGACAATGCTCCACCACACACAAAGCCTCAGCACCGGCCACGTGGGCAAGCATCACATGTTGCGGCCCTATGGCGTCACCAATCGCATAAATGTTCGGCACTGAGGTTTGCATATATTCGTCTACTTCAATCCAGCCGCGCGCATCCGTCTTAACACCTGCCTCGTCAAGACCCAAGCCGTCAATCTGCGCACTGCGTCCCACAACCACAAGCACTGCGTCCATCTCAATGGACACTTCTTTCTTTTGCGAGGCGCTGTGTTTTTCTAAGAAGGGCGAAGGCCCAAGCGTGCCTTGCATGCGTCCGTCAACTTTCTTGACATCATTTAAGGTGCGTCCCACTTCACACACAATGCCATGCTTTTTCATTTCACGCTGTAAAAGCTTGCTTATGTCTGCATCAATAGAGGGCATGGGTAAAAGACGATCAAGGCCTTCCACAAGGGTCACATGCGAGCCAAAAGCATTATAAATGCAGGCCATTTCACAGCCTATCACACCACCGCCCACAATCACAAGACGCTCAGGAACTTCTTTAAGGGCTAAGGCATCGTCGCTATTTAAGATATGCGTATGGTCGAAGGGTAATTGTGGCAGTTCAAAAATATTTGAACCTGTGGCAAGGACAACGACATCACCTTCTACGTCTTGTGTTGAGCCATCTTCCAAGCGCACTTGCACGAGAGATGAGGAAAGAACGCGCCCGTGACCGTGCAAAATCGTAATTTTTAATTTCGCACACGTTTTTTCAAGACCTGTGCGTAACACGCCGCAGACATCCTCCTTGCGGGCAAGAACTGCGGACATATCAATGCCCATATCGCCTGCACCTTGCGGCACTGTCACCCCAAATTCACTCAGGCGCAAGGCAAGTTCCAAGGCGTCGGCAGACGCCTTAAGGGTTTTTGTAGGAATGCAGCCCGTATTTAAGCACACGCCGCCAAGACGTGCTTTTTCCACGAGTGTCACTGCTATGCCGGCACGCGCGGCGGCAAAAGCCGCCGTATAGCCACCAGGACCGCCGCCAATCAAAGTCATGCGTTTTATCATAATTTTTCTACTGCTTCACTAATGTCCAAATAAGGTTTTGTGTCCGGTGCCGACGCAGAAGCGGAGAGTATCCAATGCAAGATAGGTGGAATCCTGTCTGTATCGCTGGCAGGATGCCATTCTATGCAATCACTGCGCTTTGTGATGTGTTGCCAATGACTAAAGGCAAATTTCACATCCATACAATCAGGTTCAGCGCAAGGCAATACGGCAATGCACGTTCCTTTCACCCAGAGGAGCATCCGCTCGTTCTTTTCAGGTGCAACGTTTATGGCAAGCAGCAAGACAATCTGCGTGCCTTCCTCCATGGGCGTTGGCAGCTCCGCTACAACGTCCTTTAAAAAACGCAGACGTATTCTGTTGGCGGAAATACTACAAATACGAAAATCACTGTTCCCTTCGGGGCGAAATGTGGCTTGCGCCTTACCAAGCGTCGACACCTTCGGCGGTAAACGCTGCGGCAATGCGGGGAAAAACCATAAGGAGGTCAGGGCTATCATATCAGCGTCAGGCTCTATGCGGATAGCTTCCTTCTGTAAGGAATCAAGCAAAACACTCGGCATAATAACATGCACTAAGGTGCCAGAGCGCGTTTGCTCAATACTGCGGACAAAGGAGCTGAAATGATACAGCATCCCCTTACCTTGCTGAGAAATTTGAAAATACACGTCCACAGGAGCTTGATCCCAGCCCGTTGCAATACTGCCTGCGGCAAGCGACATGCCTATAACAGGAATTTCTTCTGCTATATCTTCCAAGCAACTCGCATTTTGTGCGCTGTTGCGCTGGATAGCATCGACAACTACGTGCCCTTCTTTTGGAATTGTGCGGCAATGTGCTTGTAAATGCCTGTGTTTTAAATGAGGGCGCGTACACACAAGGTCAAATCGAACATGCAATTCCTTGGCGCGCTGCAAAATAGAAGCGATAAATTCTGAATCGTCCATATCAACGAGAAGGGGGGCTTGCTTTTTCCTAAAAAAAGCGAGAACGCACACCAGCAGGAGCACCGCCGCAATAATAATTGCAAAGGTGATTCCAATACGCATGTTAAATTCAGAACTTGGATCCCAAAAGGAAATAAATGAAAAAAGACCCGTTTGTGGAAACTTACACCTTTCCCAAAAGCCATTACGCGAGGTAGATGCATTCTGTACCATGGTGCCCTCGTAAGCGTTTATAACTGTAACCGCGTGTGAACATTGTATCTATCGTCCTCACATCAACGATAAGCACGACACAAACAACGCAACGCCTCAACATAATGCGAGTATGTACTTTAGCGAAAACCATCGATCCAGAGTACACCGCATTGCCAACATGTCACATCAACTGCCTTAAAATCTGTGGGAAATCCATTGGGGTATATGTAACAGTCTGTTCTTCACAAATCAGGAACACTCTAGAGTTTCTCTTGATATTTTCCATACCTAGAACTCTCCTTCTTGTAGAAACTTTTGCCTGTCAACAAGACGCTTGTAGCGCATTTCACAATGTAAGGCAAGTTCCTTCTTTTTAAAAAGACCTCGAGAAGAAAAAAGAGTTTTTCTAGAAAAAACACAAGAAAAAAGAGTTTTTTTTAGAAAACACACATAAAAAATATGTATTTTTAATATAAAAAATTATCTATATAAAAACACTTAGAAAAATAAATTTACAATTTTTAAAACTATTTTCACATTCAATATAAAGTTTTCCCTATTGCCTTACTGCTTCAACATTTCAAAGATCGCACTTACATTGAGTTTCGCGCGCTAAAAAAAAAAAACATGGCCGCCATAAAATATGGCGGCCATATGAGGAGGGTTTTGGTTTTATACATGGAGGAGTTAGTTGTTCTTACTCATTGCCTCGCGGTGGATGAAGCCGCGTATCGTATATATAAAAGCGCTGTACACGCTGGATGATATCAGTGAAAATTGTGCTGTCATGAAACATGACTTTCAAGCTTTACTAATTGTGCATATGCATGCCGTCGCCGTGACCATTGCCGTGACCGCGACCACGTCCTTCACCGCGTCCTTCACCACGGCCGTAACCGTCGCCGTGCTTCATACCATGCCCCATGTTATGTGTGCCCTCAGGAAGCCCCAAGGCTTTATCAAGCGCATCACCAAGCTTTTCTTTCTCAACACGAAGCTGTTCACGTAAGGCGACAATCTCTTGCGCTGTCTTTACAACAGCTTGCACATCAGGATTCGCCGCATTTTTTAAAGCTTCAAGTTCTTGTTTCTTGACAAAGTTTTGGTCACGCAAGGGGCGCATTTTTTCTTGTGCGGCTTCCACAAGCGCCTGAGCCTGTGCACGTTGCTCATCTGTTATATTATATTGATGCATGGAGCCATGGGCGCCGCCCATATAAGGGCAACCGCGTGCATCTGCCTCTGCAACACCCCACATGCCACCTGCAAACAAGACAAGAACCAGTGCCGAACATGCAATCGCTGATTTGTTCATAAAAATATCTCCATAGTTGTTATGAGTTCATTATTCTTTGAGTCAAGAGCTAGCAACTCGCCAGCGCCTTGTGTTTTCTCTTCTAGCAAGGCGCGTGCCAAAGAACAAAAAAACACTAACACTTTAAAATTAAAAACAAATTCATTCATACAGCGTTACCCCCATCACAAAGCATGCGTAAAAAATACACAGATGCCTACAAAGCACGCACATTTTTTTTACAGGTGTTTATTTTTTATACAGAGCCCAAACATGTTGTGTAAAAGAAAAATCCCCACAAGCATGCATAGGGCATACTTGTGGGGATTGAAAGACACACAAGCCTGTCAGGCACACAAGAATCAATCTTGGTGATGTACGCTCGTCACTTCTTGCTTGCGCACGGTGAGTTGTCGCGTGGCATTTTCAAGGGCTTTGTGATGTCTGCCGCGATATCCGTGTAGGGAAGCACCCACCTCGTGCATGAGGCGGCTATCAAGCTTTGCAAGCTCTTCTCGTAAGGCTTCACGTGCGGCTTGCAATTCCTTGCCAAGACGCGCGAGCTTTTCGTGATCATCGACAGACGCATAACAAAAGCCTGAAAGTTCTTTGACCTTGGCGCTGACTTCACGGCGTAATTCCTTGATACGCGGATAAAATTCTTGAATAATTTCTTGCGCATGCTGCTTTTGCTCTGCATTTAACTCTCGACTCCAGCGCGGTATTTCTTCTGCGCTACTTGCAAAGACCACAGCAAATGTCGCAAGGCAAAAACCTGTCACTATAAAAGAAAAAAAACACTTATATTTCATTGCATACCTCAAGCACGCGTCGCATAAAAAGTACGATTTACACTTCCTATCCGAAAGGGTTGACTAATTGGTGAGACAAGTGTCTTTTGAAGGAGGCTTTCTTGTCCATTTCCCAAAAAACTTCAACTTATCTTGAATTAACTCTAGCAAAAATCACGCCACATAAGACTTGCTCTTCACATAGGTCTGCGATACATTGACACATGGCACAAAAACTCCGTTCCTTTCTTCCGCCCCCGTGGCTTATGGGCGCTGTTACACTCGTCTTGCTCGGTGTCATCAGTGCTATTACTCTCTTATCCATAGGACAAAGAGAAGCTGCCATGGTCAAACTCCTTCTTGGGCAAGGAGAAGCACTCATAAGCGCCGTTGAAGGCACTGTGCGCATAAGTATGCGTACACGCATTACTGTACAATTACAAGAAAATCTTCAAGCTATGGTGGGGAGCGAAGTCCTCTTTGCCGCAATCGCCATGCCAGATGGCACCTTCCTTGCCCACAGCGCACCCGAACGCGTCGGGGAAATTCTCGAAATCGACGGACAAGAAGTTCATGAATCCCTACTACATGAAAAAGCAGCTTTCTCAGAAAACGGTCGATTGCGCTGGTTTGTCGCCCTTGTTGACGGGAAAAAAACCTTCGTCGTCTTTCGTCACTTTATGCCCGCACCACGCAAAAGATCGCCCCTCTTCTTCCTACCTCCACCCCCAAAAGACCTCCCTCTCATCTTCTTAGGACTCAATATGACTCCCTTTGAATTGAGTCGCACGCAAGATCGCTGGCACCTGCTCTCACTTGCAGGCGGTGCTGTCATCATAGGTCTTGCCCTGCTAGCAGCACTCTACTATGCACAACACGCGCGAGAATCTCGCAGGCGCCAATATGTCGCTGAAGGACAAATACGCATCCTTGAAGAAGAAATTCGACGCAAAGAAAAAATGGCCGCCATAGGCAACCTCGCCGCAGGCGTCGCACACGAAATCAGAAATCCGCTCAGTTCCATAAAAGGATATGCCACGTATTTCGGACAACGATTCCCAGAAGGAAGCAGCGACAGACAAGCAGCACACGTCATGGTCCACGAAGTAGAACGACTCAATCGCGTTATTACCGACCTTATCGGCCTCTCGCGTCCCACAGACGTGCGCACGACAGATACACAGCTTGCACATGTCATCCAACACGCTGTACACCTCCTCAAACCCGATGCGCAAAAAAAGAATGTCGCCATACAATGGCAAGCACCACAGCCCCCCATGCCCATGCTCCCACTAGATGCCGACAGGTTCGAACAAGCCTTTCTCAATATCTGCCTAAATGCCCTCGACTCCATGCCAGCAGGCGGACGTGCCCCCCTACTCAAAATACAGCTCTCACTCAAACACTCCCACAGAATGTGCCTCGAAATTCAAGACTCAGGCGCCGGCATACCCGAAAAACACCTCTCGCATATCTTTGATCCCTACTTCACCACAAAAGGACAAGGTACCGGTCTAGGTCTTGCCATTGTTCACAAAATAGTGGAAGCACACGGCGGCGAAATCAATGTCACCTCCCACACACAAGGACATAAAGCAGGCACGACATTTCGTATCTTTCTTCCGCTTACATCATAAACGAGGAAGCCTATGAAAGCTCACAATACAGCAAAATACTCTATCCTTGTCGTCGATGATGACGACGCACACAGACACATGCTCCTTCTCCTCCTCCAATCATGGAATTATGACGTACACGATGCCGATGACGGCAACACCGCCATCAAAGCCATACAAGAGCACGCCTTCGACGCCGTCCTCACAGACGTGCGCATGGCACATATGAACGGCATAGAAACACTGCGCGCCATACTCGCCTTCAACCCCGCCATGCCAGTCATCCTCATGACAGCGTATTCCTCTGTAGAAACAGCCGTCGAAGCATTGCGCCTTGGCGCCTACGACTACCTTGCAAAGCCCCTCGACTTTGATGCACTTAAAAACACCCTCGCACGCGCACTCGAGCACAGCCAACTCCACATCGAAAACAGAGAACTCAGACGACAACTCACAGACGCAGCTACAGTGCCCGGCATACTCGGACGAAGCAAGGCCATTGACGATATGCGATACATGATAAGCACGGTTGCGCAAAGTGAAGCGACTGTTCTCATCAATGGCGAATCGGGCACCGGCAAAGAACTCGTCGCAAAAGCACTCCACGATGGAAGCCTACGCGCGCACAAAAAACTCGTGACCGTCAACTGCGCAGCACTGGCAGAAAACCTGCTAGAATCTGAACTTTTCGGACACGAACGCGGCGCATTCACAGGCGCTGACAAAAAACGCGAAGGACGATTCGTTCAAGCAGACGGCGGCACACTATTTCTTGACGAAATCGGCGAAATGCCCCTGCTCCTGCAAGCAAAGCTCCTGCGCGCCCTCCAACAAGGCGAAGTACAAAGAGTCGGATCAGATACACCCATAACTGTCGATGTGCGCATCCTTGCCGCCACAAACCGCATCCTGCTCAATGAAGTCAAAGAACGGCGCTTTCGCGAAGACCTCTATTTTCGCCTCAATGTCATCAATATAGACGTCCCCCCCTTGCGCCACCGCAAGGACGATATCCCCCTCCTCGCCGCCCACTTTCTCGAACGATTTTCCCAAAAAAACCGAAAAATCATCAAGGGCTTTTCTTCCCAAGCCATGGACAGCCTCCTACGCTACCCATGGCCGGGCAATGTACGAGAACTTGAAAATGTCATAGAAAGAGCCTGCATCCTCTGCCTTGCAGATACCATCGAAGAGCGCGAATTGCCCCTCGCCCTCGGCAACACAACGCACACACCACACCCCGAAAGCACACAAGCATCACTGGCAAACATACCTCTTGATGCTGTAGAACGCCGCGCCATTGAAGAAACCTTACGCGAAGTAGACGACAACAAAAGTGAAGCCGCACGTCGCCTTGGCATCACACGCGCAACACTCCATAATAAACTGAAAAAATATGGTCTCGAATAAAACAAAACACGGCATTCTAATTTGCTTTTTTAAAAGGAGTTTGGGGAAAACTTTTTTTATTTTTTTATTTTTTTATTTTTTTCTTGGGGGAAAACTTTTTTTAGGAAAAAAAAGTTTTCCCCCAAACCCC
>CAYJHT010000020.1:0-12336 GCA_964369615.1 uncultured Desulfovibrionaceae bacterium | reverse complement strand
AAAGGTCATGCCGTGCACGGAGAGCGTTGCGCCTGACGTCACGGCAATGGTTCGATGCATGCCGTCCCCATTAAGGGTATATCCGTTGCCATACAGGCTCAAGGTTTTGCCGGCATTGAGGGTGCCACCGCTTTCAGTAAGGGTGTAGTCGCCTGTGAGTGCAAACGTGGCTATGCCGCTCGCATTTGCAGCATCGACAGCAGGCTTAAGGCCGCCTGTGTTCGATGCACCTTGGGTGAGTGTGGCGCTACTTATATCATATATATACTTGTAATTGTTTGTAAATGTATTTGACGAGATGGTTTGTGTGCTGTTGATTGTACCTGTGAATACTTGTACCGAATCTCCTGTTTCACCGTCCTTTATCACATTAAAGGCCACGGCGCCTGCCACAGTGCCTCCGGTGGCATTGATGGTGTCCGCCGTCTGCGTTTCCATGTCCACATCAAGACTCAGTACAGTGCCGGCATATGTGCTGAACTCGCCGCCGCTGAAGACGTCCGTGCCCGTTTTAGCATTGGCAAAGGACAGCTCCCCTGTATAAAGAGTCAAGTGATTATTTTCGATAACACCGTCCATGTGCACAAGACCGTTGCCGATGAAGTTAACTGTCCCCGTATTTGTCGCATCACCTGTAATATTCCCAATAATATTCATATTGCCTGACGTATTCAAAGTGATGTTGCCCGCGTTTGTGAGGAAGTTGCCTGCCCCTATAAGGTTTGCGTTAGCCACATAGAGGTTCGCGCCTTGTGCCACGTTCATAAGAGACAACGCGCCTGCGTTAAGGCTGTGTCCGTTGCCGTACATGACGAAGTTGTTGCCGCTTGTGATTGTGCCGCCGCTTTGCGCGAGTGTGCCGCTGCCTGTGAGTGAGAAGGCAGTTGCGCCCTTGCTCACAGCTTCGCTTAAGCCTGTGCCCTTGGTCAAGGCTGTTTGCGTGAATGTGTCTGTATCCGCATCATAGTCATAGCTATAGTCATTGGTGTAGGCAGTGGCAAAATTTGTGCCTTCAACGGCAATGGTCGCGCTTGCTGCATCGTGCATGAGGTTAAAGGCCACTGTGCCGCCCGTGCTGCTTGTGACGGTGTCGGCTGTACCCGCTGCCAAGTTCACGTCAATATGGAGCGTGCCGCCGGTTTGGTTGACGTTGTGTGTGGCAATGTTGCCCCCTGCCAAGGACAAAAGACCATCCTTCATGTTGATGGTGTTGTCGGACACATTCCCGTGAAGCAGAACAATGCCTTTTGCACCGATACCGTGCGCGCTTCTGTTGCTGTCATTGATGTGGATGGTACCGCTACTGCCCGTGATATTGTCCTCAATGAGCACAACACCACCCGCATCTGCGTTGAGGTAGACGGTTTCTGAATTATAAAAAGCGTTAGTGCTATCTACATATTCGTCGTATATCATATTAGCTGCAAAAAGAGATACCTGTCCGCTTTGTGCACCAATACCTAAGGTGCCTGTGTTATAAATGCCGCCGCCATGGGGCGAGCGGCTACCTGTGACGCTGTTACCGATGAAGGAGCCAAGGATGAGGTGGATGGATCCTGCGCAGTTATCAATGGCGCCGCCTCCGGCTCTGTTGCTGGCGGCGTAGGCGTCGACCGTATTGCCGATAAAGTTGCCCCTAATGATATTGATGGTGCCGTGGTAATTACTAATGCCACCGCCATAGACTTCGTCGTCAGTAGTAGTGGAAGAGGCCGTATTGCCGATAAAATCACCCGTTATACTCGTGATGATGCCAGCAGAGTGATAAAGGGCACCGCCGGAGAGACCACTTGAAGAAGAAAAGGCCGTATTGTCGATAAAGTCTGCGTCCAGAGACAGGATATTCCCCCTATTGTTAATGATACCCCCATTGCCGCTATTTAAGCCATTCTTAAAGGTTATGTCGTACGCGGAGAAGTTTGCGCCTGACTGCACGGCGATGGCTCTATACATGTCGACCCCGTCAAGGGTATAGCCGTTGCCGTAGATGCTCAAGGTATTGCCGGTAGTGAGCGTGTTCTCACTTTGAGCGAGGGTATAGTCGGCTGTGAGTGCAAAGGCGGCTGTGCTGTTGAGATTTGCGCTGTCAAGAGCAGGTGTTAGGCCGCCTGTGCCCGATGCGTTTTGACGGAGTGTGTTAGTGGCGGCAGTGTATGTATAGCTATACGCATTGGTGAAGGTGTTTTTGAAAGTAGCCTTTGAGGTGTCCGTCGTGCCTGTAAATAGCTTTACCGTGCTTCCCTCTGAACCTTCCTTGGTTATGTTAAAGGTCACAGTGCCTGCCACAGTACCGCCGGTGGCATTAATGGTGTCGGCTTTTTGTGCATCCATATCCACATCAAGAGTCAGGACAGTGCCAGCATATGTGCTGAATGCGCCGCTGCTGAAAACGTTCGTCTCCGCCTCATTATCCGCAAAGGACAGCTCACCTTTATAGAGGGTAAGATCATTGTTGTTAATAACACCGTCCATGTGTACAATTCCGCTGCCGGTGACGTGGATTGTCCCCTTCTTTAGCGCATCGCCTGTGATATTGCCCTGAATCTTCATGGATTCGGACGCACCCAAGAAGATGTTGCCCGCGTTTACAAATACGTTGCTTGTGCCTATAAGGCTTGTGTCAGCCACATAGAGGTTCGCGCCCTTTTCCACGTTCATAACAGACAACGCTCCTGCATGAAGGCTATGTCCGTTACCGTACAGCATAAGCGTATTGCCGCTTGTGAGATTACCGCCGCTTTGCGAGAGTGTGCTGCTGTTTGTGAGTGAGAAAGCAGTCGCGTTATTGCTCACAGCTACGCTTAAGCCTGCGCCCTTGGTTAAGGCTGTTTGGGTGAATGTGCCTGTGTTTGCATCATAGGCATAGGCATAGGTATAGTCATTGGTATAGGCGGTAGCAAAGTTTGTGCCTTCGACGGCGATGGTCGCGTTTGGCGCATCGGACATGATGTTAAAGGCCACAGTGCCGCCCGTGCTCGCTGTGAGGGCGTCAACTGTGCCCCCTGCCAAGTCCACGTCAATATAGAGCGTGCCGCCGGTCTGAGTGACGCCTGTATCATCAATGCTGCCCCTTGCCACGGACAGAATACCGCCATACATGTTGAGGGCATTGCCGGACACTCCCCCGTTGAGCATGATGAAGCCGCTTGAGCCGATACCGTATGTGCTTCTGCTGCTGTCATTGATGTGGATGGTACCTTCACCATTGCCCGTGATCCCGTCCTCAATGAGCATCATGCCGCCTGCGCCTGCGTTCAAGTAGACGGAGCCTGATTTATTATAGATGGCGTTCGCGACACCGTTTGCCAGATTGCCTGCAAAAAAAGACATCTGTCCTGCTGCTGCGCCAATGCCGATGGTGCCTGTATTATAAATGCCGCCGCCATCACTCCCCTTGGCAGTATTGCCAAGGAAGGAGCCGAGGATGATATCTATATTCCCCTTGTTATCCACAGCCCCGCCGCCATATGCGGTCGTCATATTGCCGATGAAAGAGCCGCGGAGTATCCCCACACTGGCGGATGTGTCATTATTGAGGCCGCCGCCGTATTTGGCAGCATTTTTCACATAATCCCCCGCCATCTCAACGATGGTTCCGGCATTATGAACGCCGCCGCCACCAGCGCGGTAAGCCATATTGCCGATGAGATCGCCTGTGAGGATGAGTGTGAGTTCGCCGCCAGCGGCCGCGTTATATATGCCGCCGCCAGCGCCCTTGCTGCCGCCGAGATCGTCGCCAAAGGCCGTATTGCCGACGATATCGCCTGTAATGGAGATGGCGATGTTACCGTTAGAGGCAGAGTTATACATGCCGCCGCCATTGGCGTTGTTTAGATTGCCGATGATGTCACCTGTGAGGGTGAGGGTGATATTACCGCCAGAGGCAGAGTTATACATGCCGCCGCCGTCGGCGTAGCTAGGTAAGATACTATTGCCGATGATATCACCTGTGAGAGAGATGGTGCCGTTGGTGACATTATACATGCCGCCGCCACCAGAGGAGGAGGTTGTAATGCCGATGCTATTTTGAATGTAGGCAGTGCCTGCGGTGCTCACGAGACGCTCTGTGGCGGGCAGAAGTGTGCCATCATTTTTCTTCACCGCAAAATAGAGAATGACATCTGCGCCTGCTGCGTTCTTGGCCCTGACGGTGAAGGTGTAGGTATTTGCATCAGGTGTTGAGCCGCCCTCTTGCACGAGGACGATTTCCTTGTAGTAGGTGTCGGGACTTTGTGTTTCTAGGAAGGGGGATGTTTGAGAGGTGACGTGATTTATGATATCACTCACATTACCAGCCGCGTGTGCGGATGTGGCAAGCTGCGGTGCTGTCATGAGCGTACCGGCTATAAGTGCGGATACAGCAAGGGTTCCGAATGTATTGAGGAGGTGACATTTTTTAAGAACGGCTGTGTAACGATTGATGAGGTTACCTATAGCATTTCTGCTTAACATAGTGGAACTCCTTGTGTGTTACGAGATATATAGCTGGAAATTGTCGCTGAACTCACGATAGAATAAGACATGACTCGCATACATTTCGTATACTGGCAAGAAAAATATGCGTTTTAAGTACATTTTTTTTATGTATACGTTAGTATAAAATGCGCCATATATTATTGATTTTTTTAAAAATTAACTTTTAAGGGGATTGCGCCGGGTGCTGTTTCTAAGTAAATCGTTTTTTATGAGAGGCTTGTGGGGGGGGAAGCCTTTTTTCCCCAAAAAGTTCTCCCCGCAAGCCTCTCATAAAAAACACACGGCCAGCCGCTCTCCTCTGTTGTGCCTTCGAAAATTCTTTCGTCTAAGAATTATAAATTATATAATTTATTTCTAAAAACATCTGCCTCCACAAAGTCGTTGATTTTTTGAGCTTTCATCATTATATTGACCATCACACTTATCGCGTGGTGTAAAAAAGCTATCAAGTGTAAAGCGGTGATGGAGATTCTTACAAACGCATGTTGAGCGCAAAGATAATCGTTCACCTCACTTTTTTTATCTTTTTGACAGAAGTATAACTGATTTTTAAGTAGTAATATAGAGCAACGCTGAGATAACCGAAAAGACGCATTTAACGACATCGCCTCAAAAAATTTGAAAGATATACACTATCAGTATTATCCTACAACCAGCTGATGTAATACATAATGCTATCCATGAGGAGCATAGTCTGTTTATGCATAAGATTCATGTCACAAAAACATTTTTGCCGCCCTATGATGAGTATTGCGCTCATATTAAAAAAATTTGGGACAGCACACAGCTTACAAATCAAGGCCCCTTGCTTGTACAATTTGAATCACTCCTCAAGGATTTTTTGGGAGTGGAGCATATTCATTTTCTGACAAATGGCACCTTGGCTTTGCAGCTCGCTCTGGCTGCTCTCAATATAAATGACGGTGAAATCATTACGACACCGTTTTCGTATGTGGCAAGCACAAGTGCCATCTTGTGGCAGCGCTGCACGCCTGTCTTTGTAGATATTGAACCAGATAATTTCACGATAGATGCCAATAAAATTGAAGCTGCCATAAGTCCGCGGACAAGAGCCATCCTCGCCGTACATGTTTTTGGATATGCATGCCATGTGGAGAAAATTCAAAACATCGCCCACAAATACAATCTCAAAGTCATTTACGACGGAGCGCATGCTTTTGCGTCAAAATATCATGGAAAATCATTGTATCATCATGGGGATATATCCACGCTCTCTTTTCATGCAACTAAACTGTTTCACACCATAGAAGGTGGCGCTTGCATCGTAAAAGATGCGACAATATCACATATGTTGAATCTACAAAAACGTTTTGGACATACTTCGGATGAACATGTTTGCCTTGGGATTAATGCTAAAGCCACTGAATTTCAAGCGGCCATGGGTTTAAGTAATTTTCCTTATATTGAGAAAATCATTCAAGAACGTAAAGAAATTTGTGAATTGTACGACAGGCATCTTCAAGGCGTTCTAGAGCGTCCTAGAGCACAGGCAGGGCTTGAATACAACTACGCCTATTACCCTGTCCTTTTTGCCTCGGAAGAAGAATTATTGTACGTTTTTCAAGAGCTAGAAAAGAACAATGTTTTTCTGCGCCGATATTTTTACCCTAGCTTAAACCTTTTGCCTTATGCGAATGGGAACGCGTGTCCCTTGTCAGAAAATGTGAGCACAAGAATTGCATGTTTGCCACTGTCGCCACAATTGCCTCACACAGACGTCAAATTGATTACAACATGCATAAAAAAGGCCTTGCAATGCAAAAAACATTCGTAGACAAAACTGACAACAAGCACGCCCTGACGGAGCTAAGAAAAAAGCAAAAAGACCTGTTCACTGCACATATGCACACAATCATGAAAAGGGCTGTTCAAAAATCAGGTCTTATCAAGTTGCATATTGGGTGTGGAAGAAATTATTTTGATGGCTGGATAAATATCGACAATAATATTGAAAATAATATACAGCATATGGATTTACAGTGGGATTTACGACTGCCATTGCCCTTTCAGGAAAACTCTGTTGATTATATTTTTAATGAACATTTTCTTGAGCATTTAACCGTAGATGAAAGCCAAAGAGTACTGAAAGATTGCTTGAGAGTGCTTAAGGTCGGCGGCGTCTTGCGTGTCGCCATGCCAGACTTGGCAGACACAGTCGCACTTTATATGAATCCAGAATGGAAAAAAGATAATGCTGATTTTTTTCAAAAATTTCAACTAGATCATATCCAGACGCGTGCAGAGTATATCAATATCGCTTTTCGGGCATGGGGGCACAAATGGCTCTACGATTGGGAGGAGCTTGAACGAAGACTCAAAGAGGCAGGAGGAGTCAATATTGTGCGGGCAGAGATTTTCAAATCCTCTCATAAGGTGCTTTGCCATTTAGAAACACGCGCAGAAAGTACACTTGTGGCTGAAGTGCAAAAAACTCATAAAAAGAACTAAGAGTTGGTCTTGAGGCCAAAAAAAGAATGGTCGTAACAGCAAAGCTTTTTATATAGCATATGCTATATGTGATATTTCTCGTCATATCAAATCGGTGAACCCATGAAAAAAATTGCCATAATGCAACCATATTTTTTGCCATATATAGGGTACTTTCAGCTTTTGAATGTGGTAAATGAGTTTATTCTTTACGATATAATACAATACACAAAAAAGGGGTGGATTAATCGAAACAGGTATTTATTACACGGTCAGGACACGTATTTTACCCTTCCTTTAAAAAAAGACAGCGACTATCTTCCCATAGCGGAGAGATATATTACAGAAACGTTTAACAAAAAAAAACTTTTTTCACAAATAAACCATGCATATGCAAGAGCGCCATATAAAATGGAAACGCTTACCTTATTTGAAAGCATTCTGTTTTACAACGAAAATAATCTCTTCAAATATATACACCATTCAATATTGACACTATGTCAATACTTAGGCATAGAAACCCCAATTATCCTGTCATCAACTCTAGAATATGAGAATGCTTTAAAAGCACAAGAAAAAGTTATAGCCCTGTGCAAAGCACGTAATGCCACAGAATATATCAATTTAAGTGGCGGCATGAATTTATACGCTCAAGAAGATTTTAAGGAGGCGGGCATGGCACTTAAATTTTTGAAAGCGAAGAATTTTGAGTACCCACAATTGGAGAATAATTTTATTCCCTCTCTTTCTATACTAGATGTACTCATGTTTAACGGAAAAACAAAAACAATCAATTTATTATGTGAATATGAGATTGTATGTTAAATTTCACACACAACACAGCGCAGCCTTTCCAAATCGCGACACATTTTTCTTTGTGTAAAACATCCTTTTTAGAGAATCTGCTTCAAAAAACAACTTTGGATGAATATGTCCAGAAACTTGTAAAGAACGCTGAGCTCATTGAGCTTTTCTCGAATGCACTCCCCAAGGACTTATCTAGTAATCACTTTTCACACAATGAAAATACACTTGTTGCCTTTGTCGCACTGTATAAAAATACTGATATTTTTTTTATCAGCAACATCAGCGTAATCGATGTTTACACCGGTATGCAACTTGGAACGCAATTACTTAAATATACAATAAAATGGACAAAAGGACATGGAAGTAAAATTCTAAAGTTGGAAGTTGCAAAAGACAATACGTCTGCAAGGTGTTTTTATGAAAAATTTTCTTTTATATATGATGAAGAACGCGAGAAATCCTATTTCATGAGTTTGCAGGTATAAAAATGTTTCAATGGAAAAAACTGGGACAACTTTTCGATCCATCGACGATTAAAGACAGGCTGTGGCTCCACAGCTTTGCCCAAGCACCGGCAACTTTGATATTTGATGATTTTGTGAGAATATATTTTTCATGTAGACCGAAACCTGACGAAAACGGTCGATTTGTAAGCTACTCTGCCTATATAGATGTGGAGAAACAAAATTTATTTAATATCTTAAGGGTGGCAAAAAAACCTATCCTCTCACTGGGGCAACGAGGATGTTTTGACGAGTTTGGCACATATCCTGTGTCGATTATTCAGAAGGAAGATGGACTATATGCATATTATGCAGGCTGGACACGATGTGTATCTGTTCCCTTTAATACGGCGATAGGTATTGCAAAGAGTCTAGACGGGGGGGACACTTTTCAACGTTTGGGAAGTGGCCCCATTTTATCTTATAGCCTTGAAGAGCCTTTTTTATTAAGCGGCCCCAAAATTAGATTTTTTATGGGTAAATATTATTTATTCTACGTCGCGGGCAAGGCATGGGCTTTGTATAATGGGACACCTGAAATGTCACTGAAAATTCGTATGGCTGTTTCAGACGACGGTTTTGAATGGCATAAAATGAATAAAAACCTCATAAGCGATTTAGATTGTGCATTGGAATCGCAAGCAAGCCCGGATGTATTTTATAAAAATGGTAAATTCCATATGTTTTTTTGCCACTGGGATCCTAAAACTTATCGTGTAACAAAAAAACGTAGAATTTCCTATGCCTATTCAAAGGATTTAATCCATTGGACGCGTGACGATGCAAAAAAGGGCATTACAGTTGCAAAGGATATACATGCTTTTGACAGTGAGATGGTGGCATATCCACATCTCTTTGCATTAGACGAAGAAATATATATGCTGTATCTTGGTAATGAGGTGGGTAGGTATGGTTTTGGCCTTGCGAAACTTGAGGGAGACTTAGTCTGATGTCGTTAAGCTGGAAAAAGTATGGTCAAATTTTCGACTTTACCTCTCTGCCATTTAAAGAGCGTTTTGTCAGTCATGCCCAATCTCCACAAGCACTTGTTTTTAGGGATTTTGTACGGGTTTACTTCACAAGCCGTTATAAGGATAGTGATACCTCATGTGTAAGTGTCCCTCAATACATTGATTTTTCTAAAGACTTTACGTGCGTTTTGGATTATTCAAAAAATGACATTATCGCCCTAGGTAAACTTGGCTGCTTTGATGAGCACGGTATTTTTCCCTTTAGTCCTTTGCGTGTGCAAGACACCATTTTTGCATACATAAGCGGTTGGCAACGCAGAGTTTCTGTGGATGTTGAAACGGGGATAGGTTTAGCAATGAGTAAGGATAATGGCAAAACATTTTCAAGATTGGCTGCCGGCCCTGTACTCACATCAAGCTTGCACGAACCATTTTTGGTGGTTGATGGATTCGTAAAAATCTTTGAAGACACGTTTTATATGTTCTATATTTTTGGAAAAAAATGGTGTGACGACACACCAAATCAAACTCCAGAGCGCGTATATAAAATCGGGTATGCAACATCAACAGATGGCATCCATTGGAAAAAAGCTCATAAACAAATTATTTCAGATGTTATAGATGAAAACGAATGCCAAGCGCTTCCAACAGTCATAAAGATAGATGATACCTACCATATGTATTTTTGTTATCGTAGTATGATTGGCTTCAGAACAGGAAAAGACGAAGGCTATCGCCTTGGATATGCATATTCTAAAGATTTACATACTTGGATACGAGATGATGACAAAGCAGGTATCGAACGCTCTCAGCAAGGCTTTGACAGCGATATGATGTGCTATCCAAATTTGTTTGAAATGGACGATAAAATTTTCTTACTTTATAACGGAAATAATTTTGGCAAATGCGGCTTTGGCATCGCAGAACTTATTCGATAAGTGCAAGAAAGTACGCTTGATTGTTTATTGCGAGAACGAATATTTTTGAATAATAATCTATGAATTTTTTATGGAGATTGCCATGCAAAGAGATTATAATAAAGAGTTTGATGATAAAGCCGGAAGACAGTACGCATACAATTTTGACTATGATGTAATGCATCATTATTTTATGAAATCTTTTTTGCCTTTTATGAATGGCGATCAAGTTTTAGAGCTGGGGTGTTTTCAAGGACAGTTTACAAAACGACTAGAAGCGCATTTCAAAAATGTTACTTGCGTTGAAGCTGCTTCAGATGCCATCGTGGAGGCACGAAAAATTGTTAGGCAAGACACAGTGATTATACATGATATGTTTGAAACAGTGCAGCTTGAAAACACTTTTGACAATGTTGTGATGACACATGTTCTTGAACATCTGGATGATCGCGTGGGTGTACTGCAGCGTGTGAATAAGGAGTGGCTGAGTGACAAAGGGCGCTTTTTTCTTGTTTGTCCCAATGCCAACGCTCCATCACGACAAATTGCTGTAAAAATGGGGCTTATTTCTCATAACGCTGCTGTAACTCCTGCAGAATGCGCTCATGGGCACCGTATCACCTACTCCCTTGATACACTTGAACGCGACGCAAAGGCTGCGAAGTTAAAGGTGATACATCGCTCAGGTATATTTTTTAAAGCACTTGCAAATTTCCAATGGGACAAAATACTTGCTGCCCATATTGTTACACAAGACTATTTGGAAGGATGCTATCAATTAGGTCAAGTCTACCCCGATTTGTGCTCCAGTATTTTTTTGGTGTGCGAAAAGGGCTAAGATTTTTCAATGCGTCTTATATTCTTAACAAAGTATTAAATTGGAGAAAGCATGGATAGCATGTATAAACTTACTCTCTTGTCGCTGACCTACAATCATGAAAAGTTTATTGAACAAACACTCGAAAGTTTTTTAATGCAAAAAACAAATTTTTCCTTTAAAATTCTGATTGCAGATGATGCCTCGACTGACAATACACCTGCTCTTTTAAAAAGATTTGCAGAAAAATACCCTGACAAGATTGAACTTGTCTTGCGAGATAAGAATATGGGGCCTGCTAAAAACTGGTTAGATATGCTCATGAGGGTCAATACTGAGTATTTAATATATTGTGATGGCGATGATTTCTTCACTGATCCTGATAAATTGCAAAAGCAGGTTGATTTTTTAGATAAACATCCAGATTTCACCATTTGTTTTCATCCGGTCGTAGTAGTGGATGAAGAGAATCCGGACAGGCAGTATATGCATCCGACGCAGTCTTTTCTTGCCAAGAGCCCCTCTTTTACCTTGGAAGAGTTACTGAAACACAATTTTATTCAAACAAATTCTTGCGTGTATCGCTGGCGCTTTAACGAAGATGAAAAAGTCGAAAATGTTTATCCGACAGATATGGTGCCTGGCGACTACTTCATGCATTTATTACATGCAGAAAAAGGAAAGATTGGTTTTATCGGTGAAATAATGTCCGCATATCGGAAACATTCACAGAGTATGTGGCATGGCGCTGAACATAACGCAGATTGGTTTATCAAATACGGCTTACTGCACGTTAATTTTTATAAAGCAGTACAAGGTTTTTTTTCTGTAGACCAATCACTTAATATTAAAACTATGATTCAAAAAACAATGTTTTCTGTCGTAAAATTGCAACGATATGATATCTTAGCAAAGCTTCACAATCATAATAAACGCTTGTTTGATGATACTTTAATGGAACTCAGCCAGCTCTATGCAAACAAAGACAAGCAAATACAAGTCATTCACGACTTGGAACAAACAATCATAGAACAAAATGAAGTGATAGAAAAGAATAAACGCACAATAGAAAGACAACAGCATTTTATTGAAAGCATGATTGTTCAAAACGTTACATCTGCCACGTAAGGCGAATGCTGGCAGTAAGGCCTGATGGGGATTGTATGGAAGATGATGAACGCTTTCTCATGGCGACCCCGCCTGCTTTATTTTGTCTGAACTAGGTGCTGTTTCTAAATGAAGCGTTTTTTATGAAAGCCTTGTGGGGGAAATCTTTTCTGAAGAAAAGGTTCTCCCTCTCCCGGCAAAAAAGAAAAATAAAAACAAGTCTAAATGAAATGCGCTTTTAAAAAACTGCTAATAAAGCCTCTTCAAAGCTTCCATTAAAAAGCGCGAAC